>JAEEZV010000051.1 GCA_016291995.1 Caryophanales bacterium | reverse complement strand
TTAGATCATTCCTTTCTTTACTAATTAAATATATGTTAAATATTAAAAAAATATAATAATAAATTATATTTCGTGATATAATGTTTATATAGTATGGAGGGTGTATATGGGCAAGCTAAAAAAATCAAATTTTATTGAAGGAGCATTTATTGCTACTACATGTATAATTATTGCTAAAATACTAGGCATAATTTATGTTATTCCCTTTTATAAGATAATTGGAGAACAAGGTGGAACGTTGTATGGATATGCCTATAACATCTATAATATCTTTTTAATTGTTTCATCAGCTGGCCTTCCATTAGCAATTAGTAAGCTAACTAGTGAGTATACAACCCTAAAAGAAGAAAATAAAAAGATAAGAATGTATCAAATATCTACGAAGATAATTCTAATTTTCTCTATCATATCTTTCCTAATATGTTTCTTATTTGCTCCATGGTTTGCTAAATCGATTGTGGGGGATTTATCCGGTGGAAACAGTGTTAGTGATGTAACCTTAGTAATAAGATCCATATCATTTGCTCTATTAATAATTCCAATGTTGAGTATCAAAAGAGGATATTTACAAGGACATACATATATTAGAGAACCATCTATTAGCCAAATAATAGAACAAGCTGTCAGAATACTAATCATTATTATTGGTAGTTACTTATGTGTTTATATATTTAAATTACCAGTAAAATATGCTATTGTCGTATCAACTCTAGCAGCAGCTGCTGGTGGGTTAGTTACATATGTTTATCTAGAATTAGTAGCTAGAAAAAACAAAAAAGCCCTAGATTTAGATGTTACTCCAGAAGTAAAGAAAAAAGAAGATAGGGAAATAATCAAAAAAATTATCTTCTATGCTGTACCATTTATTATCATAAATCTAGCTAACAATGCGACAACATTTGTCGACATGGTGTTAATCATTAAAACCTTACCAAAATTAGGTTTTAGTGCCGCTACAACAGAATTCATTGGCAGTGTCTTTACAACGTGGGGTGTCAAATTTAACACTATTATCATATCAATTTCATCTGGATTAGTTGTCAGTTTAATACCTAATATGGTCAAAGATTATAATGATCATAACAATGAACTAATGAATCAAACATTTAATAAATGTTTAAAGATTGTTTTACTAATTATTGCACCACTTGCCATATTCATGAGTTCAATGTCAACTAGTATGTGGAATGTTTTCTATACGCCAAATGAAATTGGAGCTGCTATCTTAAAGTTTAATATTATTGTTACTATCTTTGATTGTCTATATATCATTATTAATTCCGTATTACAAAGCATTAATAAACAAAAAATAATATATATTAGCGTTATCATTGGACAGATAGTTAATCTTGCTTTAGATATTCCATTAATGACGCTATTTAGTAAATTGGGTCTACCTGCTTACCAAGGAGCTGTAGCAAGTACACTGGCATGCTTCTTAGTAGCCACATCAATAAGTATAATATATCTTCATAAAGAAATGAAATTAACATGTTATGAAACTCTTAAAGTAGTTCCAAGATTTGCTATATCAGCAGTTATATTAGTTTTATCACTAAATGTTTTCAAATCATTCTTACCTGTTAGTAGTCCTAATAAACTAGTACAACTAGTAAACATAATGATATCAGGAATAGCTTGTGGTGGTGTATATTTATTAATTAATTTCAAAAATATTAAGACCATATTACCAGAAAAATTATTAAAAAAATTAAAATTATCAGAATGAGCACAATGTGCTTTTTTTGATTGACTAAAATCATTATTCAGTTTATAATTAATATTAGTGTAGGGTAGTGAGAAAATGACTAAAAAAAAGGATAAAAAGAAAGAGAAAAAAGTAGCTAAAACATGGGAAAAAGTATTTGTAGTAATGAGTTTCGTAGTAATGTTTATTATCCTTTGGATATATGCCTTGAGAACAATATATTACTACAGGAAAACTAATTACATCGAAGAAAATGCTAGACTTATCGATGTGGCTGCCAACCAAATGAAAGTCGTATATTCCGGTGATGGCCTATATAAAAACGATGACAACACATATTACTATAACGGTACAATTGTTGATAACTACCTATATTATTCTGGTATGTTGTGGCGAATAATTGGTGTCGATGATATTGGCATAAAAATCATTACCGAAGATAATCTTACTAGTTTAGTATGGGGTATCAATTCAAACTACCAAGAATCAAATATCTATAAATGGTTAAATGAAGATACATTTATAAATGCCATATATAATAAGGATGATTTAGTAAGTGGTAATTGGTGCAATGAAAGCGTCGATTTAAATGATTATAAATGCAGCGATAATACCGCATCTATGGTAGGATTGTTATCTGCTGATGAATATCTAAAATCTGGTGGCATCAGTAGTTATTTAAATAATGGCTCTTATTTTTGGACAGTTAATACTTCCGAAGATAATAAAGCATACTATATCCATAATGAAGGTGGTATTAATAATGAAGTATCATCAGGTAATTCATACTATAGTTATGGTGTAAGACCAGTTATATATCTTAGTAAAGACATAAAATACCTAAGTGGTACAGGAACTATTGATGAACCATATGTCGTAGAAACTAATGACGAAGTTGAAATAAATAATCATCCAGTAGGTTCTTATGTCAAATATAATGATTATACTTTCAGAATACTTGAAGTAAATGAAGAAAATACTTTACTTATTTTAGATGGATATCTAACTAATGAAGAAAAAGAAGGAATCAAAGTATCTTATAAAAATATTTATTCATCACTAAATGAATTTATTAGTAAATTCAAAGAAGAAGAGCTATCAAAATATAAATTTGCTAAAACTGAATTTAATTTTAATAAATCATACGATTATAAAAGTATTATGGATAGTAATGAAAGTTATGTAGGAATACCTACAGTTGGCACTTTGTTTACACCAGAATATGATAATGTTTGGTTAAATACATATTCAAGTACTAAAGAAAATCTAATATATACGACAGCTAAGAATGCTAATTTATTTGCTAACCTAGGTAGTTCAGATAATTATATTAGACCAATAATATGTATTAAAAATGGTATGATAATAGCATCAGGATCTGGAACTAAAACTGAGCCATTTATGATAGGTGATAAATCATGAAATTAATTACGAAATTAGTTATAGCACTAGATATCTTTGTTATATTTTGTTTCTTGTTCGTATATGGTCCAATCGAATATGCTAAAAACTTTTGGATTACGACAGCTATGGAAACAGGTACTCATAAATATCTAGCTTATATCTTTTATTCAGAAGATACCATTAGTGAAGTTATGAGTAAGAATTCACTAGAAACAATTAAAGAAGAAACTGATATCAGTACAATTACAATTGGTAAACACGAAAAGAAAACTGTTTATGAATCTGTTTATGAACAACAAATCCTAGAACATGATGAGGAAGATTTATATAAATTAATTGAATTTAAATATGGTGATTTTGATTGCTATCTAATAGCTATCTATGATCCGACAAGAATTGAAGCTGTCGTAGCAAGTACTACTGGCGGAGGAAAGATTCTAAGTGATATTTCCAAAGAACACGATGCCATTCTTGCTATTAATGGTGGAGGTTATTCTTGGGCAAATGGTAAACCAACCGGTTTGATTGTCAATAATAGTGAACTAGTATACGCATCAGGTTATGGAACATTCCTAACTGGCGCTTTCAACGAAGATGGCATTTTATTCGTTGGTAATATGTCTGCCAGTGAAGTTAAAGAAAAGAAAATAAAAGAAGCCTTATCTTTTGGCCCCGCTTTAATCGTAAATGGTAGGGCAGCAGCTATTCAAGGAACGGGTGGATCTGGTATGAATCCAAGAACAGTCGTAGCCCAAAGACAAGATGGTATTGCCTTATTCTTGGTAGTAAATGGTTATGGTCAAAAACTTTCATGGAAAGGTAGAGGTGGCGTCTACTATAGCGACTTAATTACTATCTTAGAAAGATATGGCGCTTATAACGCTGTCAATATGGATGGCGGTTCCTCAACAACTCTAGTTATTAACCATGAATTGATTAATAGTCCATGTGAACCACAAAAAGAAGGACAAGACTTTATAAGAACAGCCTGGATTTTAAAATAACATGCAAATGTTATTTTTTTCTTACTTGACATAAGTAGAAAAGTTATATAAAATTATATTGTATAGTTTAAATTTTAATGCAAATTTTTCTATAAATTAAAATTAAAGAATGGAGGTGTGTTCACATGAAAGGTACAACTTTCTCCATTTTGATATTTATTCTTGGTTTAGTTATAGGTGCTATAATCCTATTAATTATTAATTATATTAAAAATAAAAGAAAAGAAAAGAAAGCTGATTCCGTAATCGAAAAAGCTAAAAAAGATGCTGACAGAATTAAAAGAGAATCTTTATTTGAAACAAAAGAAGAAATTAACAAGTTAAAATTGGAAGCAGATAAAGAAGTAAAAGAAAAGAAAAATGAAGTAAAAGAAGCCGAAGAACGATTATTACAACGTGAGAATAACATTGATAAACGTGAAGAAATGATGCAATCTAGAGAAAAGAATCTTGAAGATAGAGAAAAGACTCTTTTACAAAAGCAAGATGAACTCCAAGAAATAAAAGAAAAAATGGAAAACATTAAG
>JAEEZV010000050.1 GCA_016291995.1 Caryophanales bacterium | reverse complement strand
TTCTTTTAAGTTTTTTCACTGTGCTACTCAAAATCGACGTTTTGCTCAGTTTTCAAAGAACTTTGTTTCTTTCTCCAGCCCTTTTTCGGGTTGGCAGTTAATAATATACCAAACTATTTACCTCTTGTCAACACTTTTTTTCATTTTTTTAGAAATTTGTTCGGTATATTATTAACTATCTTCCTTTTTGCTATTTTTTACTTTTTTTAATAATACTGTATGCTACCGTAGTTCCCTCACCGGCTGCTGTTGTCAATTGATAAACATTTTTCTTGATAACATCACCGCAAGCATAGACATTTTCAACATTTGTCATGCATTCGTCATCAACAATAATAAATCCTTTATCCTTTTCAACATCGAATATTTCAGCACTTGGAGAACTTCCAATTGATATGAATAGTCCAGAAACTTCTACTGTAGATCCGGTATCTAATAATACAGAAGTTAATTTACCATTCTCTATATTATATTCAGTAACATTTGCATTATACACAATTTTTATGTTTTTTGTTTTCTTAACATCATCAACTAAGGCAGCGTCTGCTCTAAATGTATCACCACGATAAATAATTGTTACGGTTTTACATATTTCGGATAGATATAAAGCTTCTTCCATAGCACTATTGCCACCGCCTACTACAGCAACATCCTGGCCTTTATATAAATTGCCATCACATAGTGCACAGTAACTAATTCCTTTACCAGCATATTTATCATCATCATTAAATAATTTTTTGCTAAGTCTTCCTGTAGCAATAACTAAATATTTGCAATATAGTTTATGGTTGATTGTTTTAACCATTTTTTCTTCTTTGGTTAAATCTAACTTTACTACTTTATCATATAAGTATTCAACATCTAATGCTTCGACTTGTTTAAATACTTCAGCAGATAAAGTTGGACCATCTGTTTTAGCAAATCCAGGATAGTTTTCGATAACATTAATTTTATTAAGCTGACCTCCTGGAGCTCCTTCTTCGATGACTAATGGATTTAATCCACCTCTTTTTAAGTAAATAGCTGCAGTCATTCCAGCCATTCCACTTCCTATGACAATTACATCATACTTTTCTTTCATTATTTTTCCTACCTTTCACTATTTCTATAATTAATCCAATTATTCCTATACCTATTAATATATATGAGAGTATTTGACTTACTCTTAAACTTCCAATATACAAGCTATCTGTTCTAAGTCCTTCGATAACACTTCTACCAAGACCATACCATATAAAATAGCTAAATGTTAAGATACCCTTTTTTCTATTGGTAATCTTTCTTAATATAATAAGGATAATAAAACCTAACAAGCACCAAAGGGATTCATATAAGAATGTGGGATGATAATATACACCATCGATATACATACCGTTTATGATAAACTTTGGTAAATGTAGTTTTTGTAAAAACTCTAATGATACTTCATAGCCATGCGCTTCACCATTAAAGAAATTGCCCCATCTACCTATTGCTTGACCAATAATTAATGATGGTACAATGATATCAGTTGTTTGAATGAGACTTCTTTCATATTTTACTGAATTATATAGGACTGCTAAAAAGCCTCCGATAATTCCGCCATAGATAGCAAGTCCACCTTCCCATATCTTTAATATGGAAAGAAGATCATTTCTATAGGCATCAAAATTAAATATTACATAATAAAGTCTTGCTCCGATAATTCCAAAAACGATAACAGAAAATAATAAGTTATCAAAATAAGAGGCCATTCCCATCTTTTTGCTTTCTTTAGTAGCTAAAAAAATGGCTAAAAGAATGGCTAAGACAATTAATACGGAATACCAATAAATATTTATCGGCCCAATACTAACTAATATACGGTTCATTTTTTATCAGTTCCTTTGTTAATAATAGGTTTTATAAATAAGCCTTCCATAAATATATTTAATATTGATATAAAAATAACAATTATAAATGGAGCAATAAACCCTGATATTTGAAAATGTTTACCTAATAATAAATCGGTAATATAGAGAATTATGACATTACTAATTGGATACAAAAGTCCCATACTCATAATCGTTATAGGTAATGTAAGTATATTTAGGATTGGTTTAATTGTCCTATTTAGAATATAAATAATAATTGCTGCTAAAAGAGCATAAATGCCAAAGTTTGATAAGTCAATATATAATGATTTAAATAATAAGGAAACTATTACTAGAACGATAGCATAACCAATCATATATATTATCCAATTCTTAGTACTATCATCTACCACTACTTCATTTTTATTACTAACTTTTTCTACTTTTTTAACGACAGCGTCTTCTGAATCAATAACAATTTTCTTTCCCATTGTTCCTCCTTTTATTTGGTATTGGCATTACTAATAGTATTACCAATTATTCTTTCGTTTTCATCTACGGGAATATTTTTATTTACTTTTGTTTGTAAATAATTATAAAGACTCTCTAAGCTAGGTGTTCTATCCATTATGGTTCTTCCTGATTCATCACGATACGCATAAGATACATAGAAACCAAACTTTCTACATATTAAGGCTATTTCTTTACCATAATCTATATAAAACTTTTCAAAACTTTTTAGCATACCTTCAGTGATTTCTTTGTTTTCACCTAATGAAACTGTATCAAAATTAATATATCCTTCATACATTGGAACGTGATAGCTGGTTCTTCCTACAAACTCATAGATAAGTCTAGCTACAAGATTTTCTCTGGCACATTTTGAATAAAGGGATAAAGCTTCTTTATCACCTATAATATCGCCACCGCCATGTAATTCTTTATATATTCTGGCACCAGCTCCCATATGGGTACCAGTTCCATATCCTCTATTATATGTAAGAATATATTGTTTATCTGTTATAACAAGTAATCCACCATGATTTTTGGCTTCTTCATCATCGATGTGTCTAGCACTATCACAAAAATCATAAAAGCTAAAATCCTTCATAAGAGGATATAAATCAAAATTATATGTACTGGCTTTACCCTCATTACCTAAAAAACCATTTAAAACTATTTGCTCGTTATCCATAAATATTACCTCTTATATTGATTATAACATAATATCATATAAATTATACAAAAAAAGACAACAAATGTTGTCTTAATTTTAATATGAATCTACGTTAATACGTACTCTTTTGTTGTCCTCAAGTGATGAAGCTGCTTGGACAACTGTTCTGATACTATTAATTGTTTTACCATTTTTACCAATTACTTTTCCCATATCATCAGCAGAGATTAATACTTCAATTTGAATAGTATTTTCTTCTTCTGTTTCAAACTCTTTGATTGAAACTGATTCTGGATCAGTAACTAGTTTTTTGATAATTGTTTCTGTTAATTTAATTAAGTCCATTATTTACTAGACTTCTGTTCATGGAATTTTTTCATAATTCCATTTTGACTTAATAGATTTTTAACAGTATCAGTAGGAATTGCTCCTTTTTTTAACCATTCAAGAGCTGCCTCTTCATCAATTTTAATTTCAGCTGGTTTTAATAATGGATTATATGTTCCAAGATTAGCGATAAATTTACCATCTCTTGGACTTCTTGAATCCGCAACTATTATTCTATAAAATGGTGCTTTCTTAGCTCCCATTCTTTTTAGTCTCATTTTTACTGCCATAATATATCCTCCTCACACATAGGTATCTTATCACATTAAATATATGCTGTCAACCTTTTTTTGATACACTACTTTAAAAATTCTTCAACTCTACCCTTATCAAGGAAGCCAACGTTACGTTTTACTTCTTTACCTTTTTCAAAAAGAACTAATGTTGGTATACTCATAACGCCATATTCTCTTGCTAAATCTTCAAATTTATCGGTATCTACTTTGATAACCTTAACATTGCTCTCTACTTTTTCTAAAACAGGACCAAGCATTTTACATGGGCCACACCAAGTAGCAAAGAAATCAACTAATATTTTATCTTCTTTGATTAATTCTTTAAAATTTTCTTTTTCTAAATGTATTATTTCCATATTATCACCCTATTTAAATCTTTCTAATGAGTAATCATCAGATACAGAAATCTTATTACTATTAATTAGTTTTTCTGCAGATTCAACTGTTACAAACTTATACTTTAACATGACATCTAATGATTCTTCATTTAATTCAATATTTGTTTTATCTTTTCTATTATCAATTACATTATATACTTCATCATATATCTTAACTGTCTCATCAGTATATTTAGCTAAAATTGGTGTTTTAGTTAACATATAATTAGCTACTTGTGATTCATGAATATCTCTTATATTGAAGATTGGTAATGTTAGAATAAATAAGATAATGTATACCCAAATATAGGCATCTAATAAACCTACGAAAAATCCTAATATTTTAGATGGGATACTAAGTATTACAGTAGCCTTTAATACTTTCTCAAGTAAACCAGTAATCATTAGGATTACTCGGTAAACCATCATTAATACTGAAGCTATAAGAACAAAGGCTAATATTTCATAAAATAAAATATTTAATACTTGTACTCCTTTAAATACTCCCCAAAAATCAAAGAATGGTAAGTTTTCATAAAAGAAGACAGAAAGTTTATTTTTAAGAACAAACGATAATACAATAACAACTATTAAACCTATAACAGTAGTTAATTTTTTGATGACTCCTTCCTTAAATCCAACGACGCCACCTAGTAAGATAAATAATAAGATGATGGCATCAACAATACTTAAATGCATAATTTTACCTCCTACATATAAATTATATAATAAATTATGTTAAAAAGAAAGAAAAATGTGATAAAATAAACTTGAGGTGTATTTATGGATAAGGTAATTACAAAAGTACTTAAAGTATCAGATAAAACGAGGGATATGATGGTTGAATACTTCGATGAATTTAAAAGAGATAAAACACCACAATATGCACTATTCCAAGCTGATGATGGTGAAACTGTCGTTACTTTATATTCATCTGGTAAAGCAGTATTTCAAGGTAGAGATGCTGATTTGGCAGCAGACTTTTGGATAGAGACAGAAAAGATCAATTCAGGAAATGCAGAAGTTACTAGTAGTGAAGATAAAAAGAAAAAAGAAGATAAAGTAAAAAGAATACCTCTTAGAATAAGTAGTATCGGTAGTGATGAAGTTGGAACTGGTGACTATTTTGGACCAATTGTTGTTACAGCAACATATGTAGCCAAGGAGAACATCGATTTTCTACTTGAACTTGGTGTAAAGGATTCAAAGAAAATGACCGATAATGATATTTTAAGAATAGTACCAGAAATAATCAAGAAGATTCCATATAATACTTTTATATTAACTAATCAAAAATATAATGAAACATATACTAGTGATATGAATATGAATAAAATGAAAGCAATTCTACATAATAAAGTATTATCTAATTTTACGGATAAGGAAAAATATCCACGCGATTATGTTGTTGTAGATCAATTTGAAAATCCAAAAAGTTATTATAATCATTTAGTAGACGTGCCATTTAAGGTATACGGTATAACATTCTTAACAAAAGCCGAAGATGAATGTTTATCAGTAGC
>JAEEZV010000049.1 GCA_016291995.1 Caryophanales bacterium | reverse complement strand
ATAATCTAATCGAAGCATTATATAAATATTACGATATTAATGAAGAAGGTAATGGACAATATTTTGAATTAGTAACTAAAGATATGGATAAAAAACTATATATTTCTAATCCAAAATCAAATATTCCTGTTGGATCAATCCAAACATTTTTAGACGAATACCTAAAAGATAATAAAGGTAAAATAGATTATATTCATGGTGATGAAACTACAAGAAATATGGGTAAAGCTGAAGGTAACGTAGTCATTCTATTTAATGTCATGAAAAAAGAAGAACTATTTAAAACAGTAATATTAGATGGAGCACTACCTAGAAAAACATTTTCTATGGGACACTCTTATGATAAAAGATTTTATCTTGAAGCAAGAAAGATTAAATAACATTTAATCTTTTTTTCTCATAAAAAAAGATAGCCTAAGCTATCTTTTTCTTATATATCTTTTTACATCTTCTCCATACGATGGCATTTCTTTGAATCCTTCCATCTTAAGAAATTCAGAAATTCCAAGTAATTGTTCTTTTGTATAACCATCCATATTTATTTCAATTTCATCATGAGTATTAATATAATCAGCCAGTTCTTCTATCTCACTCATTGCTGCCAATTGACCACTCATAAGTAAATATTCCATATATTCATCCATTTTTACTACCTCATGAATAATTCTATTATGAATTTATATTTATGTCAATTATTTAAGCATCAATATTTTACCAATGCTAAGTATATCACTATCTAAATTATTTAATTTCTTCAGTTCATCAACAGTCTTACCAAATTTATTAGCAATTCCATATAAAGTATCTCCCGCTTTAACCACATATGTCATTATTTCCTCCTCAGGTATTATTAACTTATCACCAATAGATATCATATTACTAGTAAGATTATTTATCTTTTTAATTTCATCTACCCCTTTATCAAACTTTTTAGCAATACTATATAATGTATCTCCTTTACTAACAGTATAAGTAAGTACATTTGATAATCCACTAGGTACTTTCAACAATTCCCCAACACTTAAATTATTATTATTTTTATCGTTTAACCCTTTAAGTTCATCAACTGTTATACCATATTTATTAGCTATTCCATATAAAGTATCTCCTTTTTTAACTGTATACAACTCTGTATCTCCCAAGTCAATTACTTTAGATGGTATCTTTAATTTTTGTCCAATACTAAGAATATCATTACTAAGATTATTAATCTTCTTGAGCTCACTAACACTCGTATCTAATTTCTTAGCAATACTATATAGTGTATCACCTTTACTTACTATATAAGTATCCGTAGCCACTACTTCTGGAGATAAATAATCAATACCCTTATAATCTAATACCCCTTTAATAACAGCTTCCGCTAAATCCTTATAATTATCTTTTAAAAAAGCTAAATCCTTATCATTATCAATAAATCCATATTCAACAATTACCGGTTCTGTCTTACCAGTATTTCTCAATATATAGTAATAATCTTTTCTAGAATCACTGGGTAATCTTCTTTGATATACTTTTCTTTTAACTTGACCCGTATTTCCTATATTAGTAAGTATATTATTAGCAAGTTCACTATTATTTCTAAGAGCATATATTACTTCTGCTCCCGTTCCTTTTCCAGCATTAACATGATTAGATATAACTATCACATTTGGATCATCTCCAAAAAAAGATAATATCTTTTTAACTCTATCATTTGGATCTAATGTCGTATCACTATCACGAGTAATATATACTGGTATTCCCAGTTCATTAAATCTATCATACATATACTTACTTATAAGTAAATTATAATCCTTTTCTAATGTATCCCTACCTATAGCACCACTATCAGCACCGCCATGTCCTGGATCTATTACTACTCCACTAAATTTATCATTCATATTCTTCACCTATAATATAATATGAAAAAAGAACCATTTGGTTCTTTTAATCTAAATCATCATGATAATAATCATCATCTTCAAGTTCTTCTTCTTCAAAATTATAAGGTTCATAATCATTATCCTCGTCACCTATCTTAGGGTTTCTCTTAACACCAAATAATTCTGATAAAAACATATTTAATCCAATTCTTCTATTCTCTCTTTTTTCTTTTTCAATTAATTTATTTCTTCTATTTTTCTCATTAATAGCTTTATCTATTATTTCTTTATTATTTTCATCCCTAACTTGTTCTAATACAGAAATATCCATATTAACTAATAGTTCATCGATAGTATCCGTAACAATAGAATCATCTATTTCATATACTTTTTCCTTAGACATAGCACACATCTTCCCTTTTACTAATAAATCTAACTATATTATATCATATTACTTCTTATCTTTGATATTTTTATCTTATATTGTACTGGTATTTTTCTACTCAAAATAGTATTAATTTCTTCATCACTCATTCTTTTTAATAGTTCATCTTGCATCTTTACTCTTTGTATTATCTCTTCTTTAGATAAATTATCTAATTCATTAACATATATTGCCAATCTATCAAATTCTTCTATCATAATATATCTCCTTTCTAACCACAAATACCACATATATCAATAATTACTTCCACTACCGGTTCTTTCTTTATAAACGATTCATTTATATAATTCATATTACTTAATATTAATTCCAATGCTGCATATAATTTATATGCAAAATATTTTATTAAGCAACTGCATATATCCTCATAATAATCCTTTAACTCTTTCCCCTCATGAAATACATCATAATAATTTCTAATCATAAATATCCTCCTTTCTACTTACAAAGAAAGAAAAAAACTTAGAGATAACTCTAAGTTTATAATTCAAGTTATCTTATCGATCTAGCTTTACCACCTAACTTAATAGGTTGGTAAGACTTCATAGGGCTAGTCCCTCCGTCTTTCTTTATAAGATTACACATATTATAACATATTATTTTATTAATACAAAATTATCATGAAATTCTTTAATACCAAAATTCTTTTTATAATAACTAGTTAGTATTTTATATATATCACTTTTAGTATACTTCCTATGCTTATCATATACATAAGGAGTATATCTAACATTATAATATAAATATTCAGAATTTATTCTTTTAAAACCTAAATCCCTATAGAATTTAGCTCTTTTTAAAGTGTGTGGAAATCTCTTATCTTCCTTTTCTATTTCTAAGCATATTCCATCATTAACTACTACATTGTTAATTAAATAATTAAATGCCATTGTTCCATAATGTTTACCTTGATACTTTTTAAATATACCAAAATAATCTACATAATATGGAAAATCCTTTCTAATTCTCTCTAGCATTATAAATCCAACTATTCTATTATCTACGATAATTTCATAAATAACTTCTCTACCCTCATTTATTGCTTCTTCAATTTCATCTAATTCATTTAATTCATCATATGGAAACAATTTAATATATTCCTTATAAATATTCTTCTTAAATTCTTCCATATTAACCTGCCGCAGGTCCATTAAATTTTCATCTCCATTAGAAAATATTATCTATCTTCTATATATATTATACCACAAATTAGAATATATTGATTACTTAGCATTATATTCTATTTTATTTTCATCTAAAAATTTAATTATTTCTACCGAAGATACACCAACGCCTAAATTGATAAATGGTGTATAAATAACTTCTTTAAGTTTATTACCTCTTTTTACTTTCATATCAATATCAAAATTCATATCAATATGTTTTGTCATAGACTGTATTCCATATACTAATCCTTCTGGACTAAATATTGGTCCACCACTTTGTCCTCTAATACCAGGACTACTAGTTTCAAACATT
>JAEEZV010000048.1 GCA_016291995.1 Caryophanales bacterium | reverse complement strand
GCAACATATTTTAGTCCTAAGAATGAAGAAATAATAATACTATCGATATTAGAACCTACAAGGCCATTAATTTTATGGAAAAGTAATGAACTGATATGTTTTTTAAATTCAAAATTCTTTTCTTTTTGGGTAATTTTAATATCTGGAAATTCTTTTTTACAGATATAAGCTTCAGCAAGACAAGCTAATAGTTTTACTACTGAATGCATTATTAAGATATAAGCAAATTTTATATTGGCAAGTAACATTAATATCTCACAAACAGATAAAACAATTTGTCCGATTTGAGAAGTTAAATTATAAATATGCTTCTTTTCTTTTACTTCAAGTAGACAATTATATGGTACAAAGAAGTACCCAATAACATTGCTTATAGCAAATAATAAGAAGGTTAAAATAATATACCAGTAACCAAAAATACTATCTTTTATTAAAAATGGTACAATGAAAGATACGATAGTGGCAATGCCAAATACAGCCATTCCAATAAAAGAGAAACTCTTGAATGATCCAGCTAATATGGCATTAAATTTCTTTTTATCACCATCGACATTTGGTTTATATAAAGAAAATAGTACAGCATTAGATAATCCACCATCCACTAAGGCTACGTAAATCATTATCTGAGAAAATAATTGATATAAACCTAATGTTTCATCACCTAATACTTTCAAGAATAGTTTAAACTTGAATATTCCTAGTAATGAAACAATTATTAGTGGTATGATGTCAGTAATAAATATTAGGGCTGTCTTTTTGGTTTTCATTTAATCACATCCTCTAGAGATCTTCATAATTTTTATTAAAACTTAAAATAATTTCACCATGTCCACGTCGTTTAGAAACTGGTGGTGGTGTCATATAATCTCCATACATAGTCGTTAAAATCTTATCATATTCTTTAGGAATAGTATATTTTCTATCCTCATATGGAACAGTTAAGCTTTTAGCGTACCATTCTTTTTTCATCAATGGATCATGTAATTCATCAGAACGATAATAATGATATTCTTTTGGATAGTTTAAGGCTTTTTTAACTATCTTACTAATCCATTTATTGGTAATACGTCTTGGTATTATTCTTAAAGTACCAAATAATATTTTATTAACTAATTTATTTGTTTTATTATTTTTACTTGCTAATACTTGAGCAAGTTTTAAATTAAACATTAATTTTTTAGCATCTTTTTTGTTATCAGGATATGGAAATAATGGAAATACATCAATGTTTATTCCTTTATGTATTTTAATATATTGCCATTCTTTTTCGACCATACAAGTATTATCCATTCTAATTTTTGTAAATATTGTATGATAATACTTTTCAGTATCGATATTTTGTAATATATACCTTTTATGTTCTTCTTTGGGATATAATTCAAGAAATTTTTGATAATCATCGGGTAACATTAAAACATCTAAGTCATCATCCCATGGAATAAATCCTTTGTGTCTTACTGCTCCCAATAATGAACCATAAGTTAAGAAATATTTTAATTTATGTCTTTGACAAAAATCAGCAAAATGATCTAATATTTCCATTTCTAATTCTTTTAGTTTTTGCATATCTTTATCTTTCATTATAATACCTCACTTATGAAATATTCTATACATAATTTTTGCTATTTTTTTATTAAATATCACTAAATATAATCCCTTGATATTCTTATAAAAATATTTGTTTTTACGATAATTTGGAAAATTATTTTTAACATTTGTAATAGCTTTAGATACAGCTTCTAAATAATCTTTTTTATCATACTTACTAGCTTGTCTTATAAATGTTGCATATAGATATCTAACGTAAGAATACTCTAATTCTTTGTAGTATTTATCATATATTTTCTTTTCTTTGTAATAATCTAGAATGCCATTCCAATTATCGATATAATGATATATTCTTTTATCGATACTACTTGTAATAGAGTTAGGTCTTTGAAGATACTGATTGAATGGTTCATGAATAACACCAATACTCTTTATATCTGGCAATAAGCGATAGATAAATTCAACATCTTCGAACCATACGCCCTTTTTAAATTCAATTCCACTAGCGAATAATTCTTTTTTAAATATTTTATTCCAAGCTGCTGGATAAATATTTAGCATTGTCTTTTTGATATCTGTCGTATCTTTTTCAATATTGGAATATGCACGCATGATCTTATCACTACCCTCATATACATAGTTAAGATCACAAACTACCATGTCAAAGTTACCTTCTTTAGCTTTATGATACATCTTTTCATACATGTCTAAACTTACATAATCATCGCTATCAACAAAGGCAATATATTCACCATGAGCTTTCTTTAAGCCATAGTTTCTCGCATCTGATAATCCCCCATTAACTTTTTTATAATAAGAGATATTTTTATATTTTTTCATAAAATCTTTTACGATTTTTTCACTATTATCTGGAGAACCATCATTTACAACAATTATTTCAATATCTCTAAGTGTTTGATTAACTAGGGTATCTAAACACTTACTTAGATATTTTTCAACATTATAAACAGGTACTATTACACTAATCTTTGTCATTTATTCCTCCATATATTCTTTATATGATTTATCAAAATCATATATTATATCATTACCAGTATCGTGGCCATATCTTTTATTCTTTGGTGGTAGTTTCATATAATCACCATAAAATACTTTTAGATAGGCATCGATATCATTAGGAACAAATAATTTTCTTTTTTCAAATTCTAGTTTTTTATTTCCAATTATAATATCTTTTTTAAAATAGATATTTCTATTGTTATCCATACTGGTAACAACGAGTGAATCATAGTCATTGCCTTTAATATTAAGTTTATTAAGGGCATATCTATGCATCATATTATTAATAAATCTAGGAATTAATCTATGAACTAATCTTTTACCAAAAGAATACTCTTTGTTATTTATAACATAATATTTAGCAGTTGTTCTAAGCATTACTTTGGTATATTTTTCAATTCTTTTTTTATCTTCTTCAGTATCTTTAGATTTAAAGATAGGAAATATATCGACACATATACCATATTTACAATTAACTAAACGTGCTTTAGGCATCCATGTCGTATTTTCTAAACCAATCTTTGTCCAATAATTATAGTAATATTTATCTGTAAGTTTGTCTTGAACATAAAATTCAGAAGATAATTCTTTTTTACATATTTCTTTAAATTTAATTAAATCATCTAAAGGCATTTGAATATCTATATCATCATCCCATGGGATGAATCCGCTGTGCCTTATGGCACCCAAAGCTGAACCAAATGCCAAATAATACTTAAGATTGTGTTTATTACATATTTCTACAATTTTATCTAATATTTTTAGTTCATATTGTTTTAATTTCTTATTATTATTCATATTTCACACTCTATTTTCCGGTTATTGTTTTTATTATTTTAAGTAACCAAATCTGTTTATGATATGCAAGATTACAAATAAGTTTTAGTTTACTACTGGACATTTTATAATATTTATTATTTTTCCAGTTTGGATAATTTTCTTTAATTACGTCATGTATTTTATCAATATATTTCTTTGAAGATGTATACTCTAAAAAGCGAAGGGTTGCCGTTCTAAGTAAGTGTGTTATATACATGTACTCTATCTCATCGGGATAATTATTCCCTAAAGCCTTTTTATTTGAATCTAAAACAGTAAAGATATCTAATAGTTTTTCACTAAATTCTTTTTGTTTCATAATAGATCCAGGTCTTTGAACATAGTAGTATAATCCTTCTTCGACAAAGCCAATCTTTTTAGTTAAATTAACTAATTTT
>JAEEZV010000002.1 GCA_016291995.1 Caryophanales bacterium | reverse complement strand
TCTTCTTTCTTTTCTTCTTTAGGTCTATTCTTTAAAAGTAATTCTTTTCTAGATAGATTTAATTTACCTTTCTTATCATAACCTGTAGCTATGGCTAATACTTCATCACCAACAGATACAACATCGCTTACTTTATTAACTCTATTGATATCTAATTGTGATACATGGATTAACCCTTCACATCCAGGCCACAATTCAACGAATGCGCCAAAATCATGAACGCCTGTTACGATACAGTTATATGTTTTACCCATTTCTACTTCTCTAGCAATATTTTCAATTCTTTCTCTTGTTTTATCAATAATTGCTTGATCAGTATGATAAATCATTACTCTACCATCATCTTCAAGATCGACTTTAACAGCTTTATCATCATTAACTGAAACTACTCCACTACATTCTTGAATAATCTTAGTAATCATTTCTCCACCACGACCAATAACATCTTTAATCTTATCAGGATTGATCATAAAGATACATGTCTTAGGAGCATACTTAGATACTTCTTTTCTTGGTTCTGGTATTTGGGCTTCAATTACATCTAAGATTTGCATACGAGCTTTCTTAGCTTGAGCTAAAGCTTCTTGTAAGATTTGTTTATTAATACCGCTAATCTTAATATCCATTTGAAGAGCAGTAATACCTTTTCTTGATCCAGCTACTTTAAAGTCCATATCTCCAAGATGATCTTCAAGTCCTTGAATATCTGTTAGGACAGTATATTCTTCACCACTAGTAATAAGTCCCATAGCAATACCAGCAACTGGTGTTTTAATTGGAACACCGGCAGCCATTAGAGCCATACATCCAGCACATATTGTTGCTTGGCTAGATGAACCATTAGATTCAAGTATTTCAGAAACTACTCTGATTGTATATGGGAATTCTTCTTCAGACGGAATGACATATGATAATGCTCTTTCACCTAAAGCGCCATGACCAATTTCTCTTCTTCCTGGTGAACCATATCTACCAGTCTCACCAACAGAGAATGCTGGGAAGTTATAATGAAGCATGAATCTTTTTTCATCTTCAATACCAAGTCCATCAAGTATTTGATGTTCACCTAAAGCGCCTAATGTTACAGTAGCTAAACTTTGAGTTTGTCCTCTTGTAAATAATGCACTACCATGCGTTCTAGGTAACAAGTCAATAGCTGTAGATAATGGTCTAATTTCATCCATTTTTCTACCATCAGCTCTAGTATGTTCTAGAACGGTAATATTTCTAAATATTTCATATTCGATATCACTGAATACTAATAATACTTTCGTAATTAATTCTTTGTACTCATCTGGTTTCATCGTGTCTTCATACGCAGCACGATACTTTTCAACTAGATCTTCTTTTACTTTATCAAGCGCTTCATACTTTTCAATCTTATCCATGATTCTTAAAGATGAATCAATTCTATCTCTAGCAAATTCACTTACTTCTTTTCTTAGTTCATCACTTATCTCAAGATGTTCATATTCCATTTTAGGAACGCCAATCTCTTTGATAATTTCTTCTTCAAAAGCGATTAATTCTTTAACTGCTTCATGACCAAACATCAAAGCTTCAAGCATATCTTCTTCGCTTACTTCAGCAGCACCCGCTTCAACCATGTTGATAGCTTCTTTAGTACCAGCAACAGTTAAATCAATATCTGATACTTCAGCTTGTTCAACAGTTGGGTTAATAACGAATTCACCATTTACTCTACCTACTTTAACAGCAGCAACTGGTCCATTAAATGGTATCTTACTGATAGATACGCTTAATGAAGATGCAAATAAAGCTGTCAATTCTGGTGAATTATCTTGATCAACTGATAATACAGTATTAACTACTTGCACTTCATTTCTAAAATCCTCTGGGAATAATGGACGAAGTGGTCTATCAATCATTCTAGCAGCTAATGTTGCAGCGTCGGTTGGTCTACCTTCTCTCTTAATAAATCCTCCAGGAATTTTACCTACTGAGTATAATTTTTCATTATACAAAACCATTAATGGGAAAAAGTCTGATAATAAATTGGCATTTGGTGATACAACAGCTGTTGATAAGATAACTGTATCTCCATATCTAACTAAAACAGCACCATGTGCTTGTTTAGCAACCTCTCCATTTTCAACGATTATTTCTCTTCCCCTGAAATTAAACTTAAACTCTTTCTTCATACATACACCTCTCTCTAAAAATAAAGACACTCAAAAAAGAGTGCCTACTAATCAAATTACTTTCTAAGTCCAAGACTCTTAACAATCTCACGATATTTCTTAACATCAGTCTTTAATAAATAGTTAAGTAAACTTCTTCTTTTACCAACTTTAATTAAAAGTCCACGTTTAGAATGTTTATCTTGAACATTGTTTTTTAAATGCTCTGTTAATGCATTTATTTCTTCAGTTAATATTGCTATTTGAACTTCTGGAGAACCAGTATCTGATTCACTTCTAGCATATTTTTTAATTAACTTTGTTTTTGCTTCTTTTGATAAAGCCATAATTTTACCTCCTTTAACTCATTTCACCTATCACCTAGTAGTCCGTAAGGAGTACGTAACCCCAAGAAATAGGAACATATAGAGTATACACTATATTTTTAGATAATGCAATACTTTTTATTATTTTTTAGGCCAAATAAATTTAGATATTAAGCCTAAACCATATGTTAGTGTTACTAATGTTACAAATCCACCAACAATTGGAATCAATTTAATAAGTTTAATAATTAATACGCCACATACGATAGCTAACAATTTATTATCTTGTTTGAATACTTTAGTAAATAGTAAATGACCAATGACATATGCAGATATTAATACTGATAAATAGATAGATATGCCATATACACATCCAGTTATTAAAGCTACTGGTGTAAGAATACCAGAAATTATTCCAATTATTAGAACAAGTGGTACAACTAATAATACTGCTAAACCTATTAACATAGGATATAGGACGCTAGGTACTGTAAATTCTAATTTGTCAAGTTTCTCTTTTGCTTTTGGTAATATAAAGAACAAGACAATTAGTGCTACGCATCCAGCAAACCAACTAACAAGAAAATCATAAATTGTCAAACTATAATTTGGTTTTACTGTTGAATAGTCTTTTGTTTTAACAGTCTCTACTTTACCAACTGTAGCTACTTCTAAACCTGTAATAGTTGCTTTTTCTGGATATACCAACGTTCCAGTAATTGTAGTATTTTCATCTAAGTAGATATTATCTCCCATAAGATAGGCATCTCCGCCAATGATTGTATTACGTAAAGTAATATTATCTCCACCTATGCGAAGATCTCTTTC
>JAEEZV010000047.1 GCA_016291995.1 Caryophanales bacterium | reverse complement strand
TCAGTTTTTTGTCTCATAAAAACTCCTTTCAGTAAGTATAATAGCACAAATACTTTCAAAAGTCAAACATTTGTTTATAAATTAACTATAAAAATACAAACAAATTTATTATATAATAGACAGTTGACATGAAATTGTAAAATAGAAACATTTGTTCTATATTTTTATTAAAAACCATTGACACAAACAGATGTATGTAATAGAATGTAATCATGAAAGGGTGATTAGAATGAAATTTTTAAAAAATAATAAAGGAGCTATCTTACTATATGCAATTATCTTAATATCTTCATTAGTATTAATAAACGATGTTAAAAAAGATAATCTACGTGAAGAGAATAGGTACGTAATGATTAATTTATCCAAATAAAAATACATATCAAACTTTAATTCCTTGATATGTATTTCTTTTTTTCATTTCTTTATCTATATCATTTAATAATTGACATTTCTTAAGTAACCAAGTAGGTTCTATCAAATCATTTTTATCCGGATCTGCTGTAATTCTATTGATAACTATTTCTGGCCTCAATAGTTCCAACTCTTTAATTACAATATCAATATATTCTTCTTTAGTAAGAATATGAAATTTTTCTCGTTCATATAGTTTAGCCATCTCGGTATCTTTAATAATATTTAACATATGTATTTTTATTCCCTGAATATCTAACTTATTTAAATATTTAACCGTCTCTAACATATCTTCTTCTGTTTCATAAGGTAGCCCATTTATGATATGAACAATAACATTTATTTTTCTTTCTCTTAACTTATTTACCATATTAGTAAATTCATCTAATGTATGACATCTATTAATTAATTTAGAAGTTTTTTCATGAATAGTCTGAAGACCCAGTTCGATATTTAAAAATGTTCTTTTATTAAGTTCATCCAAATAATCTAAGCATTCGTCTGTAATTGCATCACATCTTGTAGCTATATTAAGTCCAATTATATCAGGACATTCAAGTACTTCTTCATATCTTTCCTTTAAAATACTAACTGGTGCATATGTATTAGTTCTAGCCTGAAAATATCCGATATATTTACATGGAATATTTTTTTTATTAACAAACTTTTTCATATCACTAACTTGTTTAGTAAGTGAATCCAGTTTGTTACCTCCAAATTCACCACTACCAGTTTTAGAACAATATATGCATCCTCCATATCCTTTTGTACCATCTAAATTAGGACACGTAAAACCAGCATTTAAACTTAGTTTAAATACTTTTATTCCAAATTTATTTTTATAATAATAATTTAATGTATGATATCTTTTATTATCTAGTGTATATCTAAACATATCCCAACACCCAAGCATATTTTATCATAAAAATGTTGTTTTTAAAACATAATAAGTATGATATAATCTATATGTCAGGAAAGTGATAATATGAATAAACATAAAAAAATAAAACTAGCTAGTATTATTGGTATCATAGCTAATATATTCCTATTAATTATTAAAGCTATTATTGGTATTATCTCTAAAAGTCAAGCAATGTTAGCTGATTCATTTAATAGTGCAGGGGATATTTTCAGTTCTCTTATGACCTTTATCGGTAATAAAATAGCATCTAGACCTAGAGATGACGATCACAATTTAGGACATGGTAAAGCTGAATATATTTATTCAATGCTAATAAGTATTATTATGATATTATCATCGTTTTTAATCCTAAAAAGTTCTTTTTCTACACTTATATATAAAAAGACATATATATTCTCAATATGGTTAATTATCGTATGTATTGTAACTATTATAACTAAAGCATCACTATTTATCTATACGAATAGATTAGCCAAAAAATATAATAATATTCTAGTAAAAGCCAATTCCCGTGATCATTTAATAGATACTCTTATTACAACACTAAACCTAATATCATGTTTATTTGCTAAATATAATATCTATTATTTAGATGGCATCGTAGGTATCTTAATAGCTTTATGGATAATTATATCGTCTTTAAATATATTTAGAGAAAGTTACGATGTTTTAATGGATAAAAGTATATCTGAAGATACCAAAAGAGAAGTATTAGAAATAATAAAAAAGTATGACGAAATAAAAAGAGTAAATCATTTTAATTCAACTCCTGTAGGGTATAGATATCAAATATCATTTACTATCTTTGTCGATGGCAGTATGTCAACATTTGAATCTCATGAGATAGCAGATAAACTAGAAAAAGAAATTACTAAAACATTTGATGATATCTATCTAACAGTTATTCATGTTAATCCAATAGATACTAAAAAGGAAAGTTAAAACTTTCTTTTTTTTACTTATTATGTTATTATATTAACGGATTTGAGGTGATATTATGACTTTTAATTTACATACTTTTGGCTGTAAAGTAAATATCTATGAATCAGAATATATTACGAATATCATGGAAGAAAATGGCTATCAGTTAGTTGAAAAAGATGCTGATATTTACATTATTAATACTTGTACAGTTACTAACGAAGCTGATAAAAAGGACCGAAAACAAATACATATGACTAGAAGAGAACATCCTGATGCCATTTTAATTGTTATGGGTTGCTATACTCAATTAAATAAAGATGATATTGATGCTGATATTGTTTTAGGTAATAAGTATAAATCTAAGATAATAGACCTAATCGAAGAATATAAAAAGAATAGAAAGAAAATAGTAATGGTTGATGATATCACTAAAACTAATTTTGAAGATATGTATATTCATAGATTTGTAAATCATACTAGAGCATTTGTCAAAGTACAAGATGGTTGCAATGCTTTTTGTGCATACTGTGCTATTCCATATGCGAGAGGTGGACTTAGAAGTAAAGACTTTGATAAAGTAATAGATGAAGTAACAAACCTAGTTAATAATGGTTATAAAGAAATAATTTTAACTGGTATCCACACTGGTAGATATGGTATTGAAAAGCATGAGACATTGTATCATCTATTAACTGAATTAGTTAAGATTAAAGGTATATTTAGAATACGATTATCTAGTATTGAAATAAATGAAATAACCGATGATATTATAAATCTAATTAAAGATAATAATATTATGGCTAAACATTTACATATTCCGCTTCAATCTGGATCAAACGATATTTTAAAATTGATGAATAGATTATATGACAAAGAATATTTTATAAAGAGAGTAGAATACATTAGAAAAGAAATACCTGATATTTCTATTACTACTGATTTAATTGTGGGTTTCCCTGGTGAAACTGAGGAATATTTTAACGAAACAATTGATACTTTAAATAAAATAAAATTTACAAAGATTCATACATTCCCATACTCTAAAAGAAATGGTACCAAAGCTGCTAGCATGGATAATCATATTGATGGTACTACCAAAAAATGTCGTGTAAGAGAAGTATTAAACTTATCTGATATGTTTGAATCTAATTATTATAAAAGTAAGATAGGTAATATATATGATGGTATTATTGAAACTAGAAAAGATGGTAAAAAGATAGTTATATCATCTAACTATATTCCGGTTGAAGTTAAAACAAACTTAGAAAATAACACCGTAGTTAACGTTAAAATAACCAGATGTGAAAATGACTCTGTATATGGAGAAATAACTGAAAAATAATTAGTTATTTCTTTTATTTTTAACTAAAATGTAGTAAAATTATTATATAGATATTGAGGAGTTGATAAAATGGTAGTAAAGAATATTATTCTAGATATGTTACCTAGCATATGGCCTTTACTAGTTTTTGTATCTGTCGTAGCCATAACATTAAGATGTATGTATCTATATAGAGAAGGTAGTAAATTCATTCTTCATAAAGAATTATTAGATTTAGTATTTATTCTTTATATCGTATGCTTATATTATATTTTGACATATCAAGATAGTAATAGTGGTATTAATCTAATTCCATTTAAAGAAATATTTAGATATAGTATTGGTAGTTATAAATTCATGAAGAATGTCGTAGGTAATATCTTATTGTTTTTACCATTTGGCTTCTTTACAGCATATTATCTAAATACTAAGAAAATATCTCCAGTAATATGGACAGCCGTTATTGTTAGCGTTACTGCTGAAGCAATGCAATACTACTTAGGAAGAATATTTGATATTGATGATATTATTTTAAATGTCTTAGGTGCTTTTATTGGTTTCTTGTTGTATGTTGCCTTATCGGCAATCAAATCCAAATTACCAAAATTTATGCGCAAAGATTCATTTATTAATTTTGTAGTAATAGTTATAATCATATTAATTATCTTATTTGCAATGGATATTAATATCTTTAGTTATCTATAGGGAGGGTTTATGTTTGAAATAATTAATGATACTGGAAAGAAAGTTCCTGAAAAGAGTATCTTAAATGAATATGTTAATTATCTAGTAAAAAAATTAACATTAGAAAAATGTGAATTTAATATTATTTTAACAACTAATAAAAAAATACATGAAATAAATAAAGAATATCGTGGAGTAGATAGAGAAACAGATGTCATATCATTTGCTATGGAAGATGAAAAAGATATTGAATATACTGATTTTAGATTACTAGGTGATATCTACATATCAATTGATAAATGTTATATGCAAGCTAGTGAATATGAACACTCTAGAGTAAGAGAAATATGCTTTTTAGCTACTCACGGTGTATTACATCTATTAGGTTATGATCATATGACTAAAGAAGATGAAGAAAAAATGTTTTCTCTTCAAGAGGCATTGTTAGATGAATATGGAATTACGAGATAAAAAAAGAAAATTTACAGATAGCATAAAAGATGCCTTAAGAGGAATAAAACATACATATCAAACAGAAAAAAATTTTAAAAGAGAAGTAATTATTGGCTTAATTGTTATTATTTGTGGAGTATTATTTAAACTAAATATAACTGAATGGCTTATAATTATATTACTTATAGGTTGGGTATTAACTTGTGAATTAATTAATACAACTATTGAAAAAACTATCAATTTATATACAACCAAATATAATGAAATAGCTAAAATTGTTAAAGATGCTTCAGGTGGAGCCGTACTCGTATCAAGTATTACGTCATCCACTATAGGGCTTTTAATATTTGTACCAAAAATAATAAGTTTAATAAAGGAGTTATTATGAAAGAAGAATTAATTAAATTGTTAGATAAGGCTTATGCCCCATACTCACATTTTCAAGTTTCAGCCATTGTTGAAATGAAAGATGGAAAATATATTCCAGGTGTAAATGTTGAAAATGCATCATATGGTGCAACGATTTGCGCTGAAAGGAATGCCATTACAACAGCTGTTGCTATGGGATATAAAAAAGGTGAGTTTAAAAACATCTATGTTATGGTTAGCGGCGAAAAACTAAGTACACCATGCTTTATATGTAGACAAGTTATAACAGAATTTTTTGATAAAGAAGGTAGTGTTATATTGATGGGTAAGAATGGTGAAACAAAAACACTCAAAGTAAGTGAACTATGTCCTTATCCATTTGATGAATCTGATTTATAATAGGGGATGATATTATGAAAAGTGGCTTTATTGGTTTAGTTGGTAGACCCAATGTCGGTAAAAGTACATTGTTAAATGCCATTATTGGAAAAAAGGTAGCTATTACTAGTGATAAGCCAGGAACGACAAGAAATCTTATCGAAGGTATTAGAACAGATGAAGACTCGCAAATGGTTTTTGTGGATACGCCAGGTATTCATAAGCCTCAAAATAGTTTAGGTAGAGCCTTAAATAAACAAGCTTACTATACTTTAAATGATGTCGATATTATTTTGTTTTTAGTGGATATTACTGAATCTCTTGGTAAAGGTGATATGTTTGTCATAGATACCTTAAAAAATGTCAAAAAACCAGTCATCTTAGTCATCAATAAAATTGACAAATTACCAAAAGAAGAAATCTTAAGAAAGATTGAAGAATATAAAGATCTATATAATTTTGATGAAATAGTACCAGTATCCGCTGCAAAAAAAGATAATGTTGATAGACTGATAACTGTTTTAAAATCAAAATTGACTGATAATATCAAATATTATGATGAAGATATGTATACCGATAAACCAGTTAATTTCATGGTTGGAGAATTAATTAGAGAAAAAATATTAGATTTAACCAAAGAAGAAGTACCACATAGTGTATCTGTCATCGTAGATGAAATGGATTATAAAAAAGATGTCGTAGACATTAAAGCAACAATTGTCGTAGATAGAGAAAATCTAAAAAAAATATTAGTGGGTACTAATGGAAGCATGATAAAAGAAATTGGTACTCGTGCTAGACTAGATATTGAACCATTATTAGATAAAAGAGTATATCTAGAATTATTTGTCAAAGTCATACCAAAATGGCGTGATAGAGAAAAATTCTTAAATGAAACATTATTTCAAGAATTTAATTTTAAAGAATAATTGTTTAAATATATTAAATAACAACCATAATATAAATAGGTGATAACATGACAAGTGAATATTATTGGCAGTTGTTTAAAGAAACTGGAAAAATTAAATATTATCTAGAATATAAAAAACTACTGGGAGAGAGAAAGTAAAATGATTAAAAAAGTTGAAGGAATCGTCGTAAGCGAAATAGACTACAAAGAAAGTAGCAAAATAATTAATATATTGACCAAAGATGATGGCATTATTGGTTTGATTGCTACAGGAACAAAAAAAATAAAAAACAGCCTAAATGGTGTAACCTCTAAATTAACTTATGGTTTCTTTCACTTAAGCTATAAAGAAAATGGCTTATCCAGATTGATTGAAGTAGATGTCATAGATAAATTTAAAAATATTAGAAAAGATATTAGTTTAATGAGTTATTCCGTCTATCTTTTAGAACTAGCTGATAAAGTATACAAACAAGGTAGCAATAATGAAATATATGATAATTTAATAGCTAGTTTAAAGAAGATTGATGAAGGATATGATTACAAAGTAATAGCTAATATCTTTGAACTTAAAATGTTGGAATACTTAGGTATAAAACCCAATTTTGACGAATGTGTCAATTGCGGTAGTAAAGTAGATATTGTAACAGTGTCTAGTTACCGTGGTGGATACCTATGTAAAGATTGCCTTCATAATGAAAAAATAGTAAGTATGAAAACAATTAAATTGTTAAGATTATTTCATTATGTCGATATAAGTAAGATATCTAAACTAGATGTAACAGATGAAATAAAAAAAGAACTCTCTGAGTTCATATATGATTACTATGATAGATATTCTGGAATTTATTTAAAGAGTAGGGAATTCCTAGAAAATTTAGAAAAGATATAACAAGCACTTGCTTGTTTTTTTTGCTGCCTGTCACGAAGTAGGGGTAGAGCAGAAAAAAATTCAGCCAATGGCTGAACTTTTGCGTACTTAATGGTGGCTCCAGCGGGAATCGAACCAGCGACACGAGGATTTTCAGTCCTCTGCTCTACCGACTGAGCTATGAAGCCAAAAAAATGGCGGTTCCGACGGGAGTTGAACCCGCGATCTTTTGCGTGACAGGCAAACGTGATAACCACTACACCACGGAACCATGGTTGCGGGAGATGGATTTGAACCAACGACCTCAGGGTTATGAGCCCCGCGAGCTACCAAACTGCTCCATCCCGCGATATTAAAGTGGCGGAGAGAAAGGGATTCGAACCCCCGCG
>JAEEZV010000046.1 GCA_016291995.1 Caryophanales bacterium | reverse complement strand
ATAAAGGAGGATATGAATAATGGAAAATAGAAATGGACAAGGAATATTTTATGGAGTTATTGGTGTAGCTACATTAGTAGTTGCTATCATCGGTGCAACATTCGCATTCTTCAGTGCTTCAGCAAGCAGTGCTGCAAATGCCATCAGTGCATCAGGTGCTAACATTAGTTTAACGTATACGGATGTTAAAACAGGTGTTAAAGCTAATTTAATACCAGTTGATTCATCTTTGACAAGATTTCCATCTGTCGTAGGTATTACGGCTGATAAATGTAAAGATGATAATGGCAACAATATTTGTAGTGCATTACAATTTACAGTTGGTAACCCAGCAGGAAATGCTGCACAATCATTATTTGGTAAATTGATAGTTGAATATAATAACTTCTCATATGGTCAAGCTTCAGGTTGTACAACAGGTAGTGTAGGAAGTGATACTCACTTACACTTTGCAATATTTAAAGGTGCTATGACATCAAACGGTTCATATAATGTTTTAGAAACCGCTACAGCTACTGGAACAGCAACTGATGGACATGTAGTTGTTGGTAATACAGCATTACCTTATGTATGCGGTAGTACAACTCAAGAGATTGCATTAACTAATTTGAATCAAGTTATGAATGCTAATACGAGTGCTACTTATACGGTAGTTGTATGGCTAGAAGAAGTTGGAGAACAGAACATCGACCAAGGTAGATTATTCTCAGCAAGCGTTAGATTTGATACAGGTAGTGGTACTGGTGGTGTAACTGGTGTATTATCTGGTAACTCTGGCGGTAATTAATAAAAAAATCAAGGCTATGGCCTTGTTTTTTTGTGAGAAAAAAGTAAAATGAGAAAAAAGTTTGTATATTATTATTGGAGGATAATATATGATAGACTTTAAAAATATACCAAATGATGATAAACCAAGAGAGAGACTTAGAAATATTGGAGCAGAGAATTTATCAAATGAGGAACTTATATCAATAATACTTAAGACGGGAAGTAAAGGCTATAGTGTTAAGGAAGTTTCATTAAAACTATTAAAAGAAATTGGCGATATAAAGAAACTTAAAGATATTGGATTTAATACATTAACTAGTATTCCAGGGATAGGAATGGTTAAAGCAATAGAATTAAAGGCTTCAATTGAACTGGGAAAGAGAATATATCTTGATAATAATAATATAAAAAGTAAGATGAATAATCCGAAGGTTATATATGATTATTTTAAAGAAATTTTAGGAGATAAAAAGCAAGAATATTTTTATGCTGTTTATTTGGATACAAAAGGTAATTATATTGATAAGAAATGTTTATTTATTGGGACAATTAATAATTCTATTGTTCATCCAAGAGAAATATTTAAAGAAGCTTATTTGGTGTCTGCTAACGGGATAATATGTGTTCATAATCATCCTTCAGGAGATCCAACTCCTAGTAAGGAAGATATTGGAATTACAAATAGACTATGTGAACTTGGGATAATTCATGGAATTAAAATAATAGATCATATTATTGTAGGGAATAATAATTATTATAGTTTTCATGAAAATGGGATTATATAAAATAGACAATAATTTAAATTTTAGGTATAATATATGTGGAGGTAGATAAGTATGGCAACAGTTCATATTGAAAGTAAGAGGGATGAAATTGCAAAGGTTGTATTAATGCCTGGAGATCCAAAAAGAAGTGAATATATAGCTAAGAAATATTTAAGAGATTATAAACTTGTTAATGATGTAAGAGGAATAACTGCATATACGGGTTATTATAAGGATACATTAGTAACAGTATTTCCATCTGGAATGGGAATACCTAGTATGGGAATATATTCTTATGAATTATTTAAGGAATATGATGTGACAGATATAATTAGAATTGGTTCTTGTGGCGGATATTCATCAAAACTTAAACTAAATGATGTGATACTAGTGACAGGAAGTTATAGTGAAAGTTACTATGCAAAAGCATTAGATAATTATAAGGAAAAATTAGTTAAATCAGACGAAGGATTAAATAATATAATATTAAGTACGGCGAAGACTATTGATAAAAAAGTAATTAAAGGAAATATATATTGTTCCGATGCCTTTTATGAAGCAGATTATGATTATAAAAAGAGAAGTATAGATAAAGATGTTTTAGGTATTGAGATGGAAACATTTGCACTATTTAATAATGCTAGATATTTTGGAAAGAGAGCGACGGCTTTGCTTACGGTATCTGATTTATTTTTTAGTGATGAGAAACTTACTAGTGAAGAAAGAGAAAAAGAACTTAACGATATGATAGTATTAGCACTAGAAAGTTGTTTAAAAATATAAGTTTGGTAAATACTAATAGGGGAAAGTGGGGTAAGATATGAAGTATACAAAATATGATATGAATGCTTACAATTTACATATTATAAATACAGATAGATTTAAAACAATAACCGTAGGAATAGCTTTTCGTAGAAAATTAGTTAAAGAAGAAATTACAATTAGAAATCTACTTAAAGATTTAATGATTAATGCTAATGGAACTTATCCAACGGAAAGAGATTTGATAATCGAGACAGAAAAACTATATGATTTAAAACTATCATCATCTAATTATCGTATTGGTAATGATACGATAATTGCTTTTAGAATGCGCTTTTTAAATGAAAAATACACAGAAGATGGGATGAATGAAGAATCTATTAGATTTTTGTATGATTTAATATTCAATCCTAAATTTGATAGTGATTTTGATAAATGTAAGAATAGAATGAAAAAGAGCATATTATCTTTAAAGGATAATAAAATTAGATATTCATTATTAAAGTTATTAGAGACTACGAAAGATAAACCATATTCATATAATAGTTATGGAGAAATAGAAGTACTTGATAAAATTAGTGTGGATGATGTTAAGAATTATTATGATGATGTTATAAAAAATGATATTGTGGATGTTTTTGTCGTAGGTGAAGTTAATAATGATAAAATTAAGAATCTATTTAGAGAATGTTTTAAATTACCAACATATCATAAATATAAATCAGATATAATTGTGCCGGAACTTATTAGTAATGGAAGTATTAAAGAATATAGAGAGAAAGACAATGTTAATCAAACACAGATTTCTATATTGTGTAAATTATCAAAACTTACAGATAGGGAAAGAAAATATGTTCTTCCTGTTTATTCAGAGATGCTTGGTGGAACTGCTAATTCACTACTATTTGATAATGTAAGAGAAAAGAATTCATATGCTTATTATGTAAATGCAATAATTAAATCATATGATAATATCTTAATCATTTATTCGGGTGTAGGAGCAGGTAATGAAGATAATGTAATAAAGATTATTAAAAAGACAATGAAGGATGTTTCAAGAGGAAAATTTTCTCTTGATAAATTTACTAGTGCTAAAGAAACAATGGCAGGTGCTATTAAAGCTAGTGTAGATAGTCCAATGGGAATAATTAGTAATTATTATGCAAGCATTTTAGTAGGTTCAAAAGATGTCGATGAAAGAATTAAAATGATTGGTAGCGTTACAAAAGAAGATATAGTAAATGTCAGTAGAAAGATAGAATTTCATACAGTATTTATTTTGGAGGGTGACAATGAAGAAGATAACGATAAATAAAATAAATGAAGATATTTACTATGAAAAATTAGATAATGGTTTGGATGTTTATTTGTATGTCAATCCAAATATTCAAAATAATTATGTAACATTTACGACAAAGTATGGATCTATTTATAATGAATTTAATGGGAAGAAATATCCAAATGGAATAGCCCATTTTTTGGAACACAAAGTATTTTCACAAAAAGAAGATCCTCAACCGGAAGAATTTTATGGTATGACTGGAGCAATTACGAATGCATATACGACTTTTAAAAATACAACATATATGTTTTCGGGAGTTAATAATATATGTGAGAATATTTGTTATTTACTTGATTTTGTACAAAATATTTATTTAACTAAAGAAAGTGTAGAATCGGAAAAAGGAATAATTACACAAGAAATAAATATGTGTAATGATAGACCGGGAGATATTCTATATGATGCAATAAGAAAAAATGCTATTAAAGTAAATCCATTTAAGGATAGTATTATTGGAACGGTTAAAGATATTAAGAGTATTACTAAAGAAATGTTAGAGGAATGCTATTATAATTTTTATCATCCAGAAAATATGTTTTTAGTGGTGACAGGTAACTTTGATAAAGATGAAGTAATGAAAGTTATTAAAGAGAATCAAAGTAATAAAACATTTAAGAAATATATTCCTTGTAAGCTGAAAAAATATAATGAACCTTTGGAAGTAGTTAAGGAAAAAGAAATAATTAAATGTAATACGGATGTACCAAAGATGGCATATTCAATAAAAATACCAATACTTGATATTGATAAGAGAAAACAAAGTATTATGATGTATCTAATATTTAATATATTATTTGGGGATACTAGTACATTTGATGAAGAACTAAAAAAAGATGGAATAATAACTAATACGTTATCATATAATTTATTAGATATTGATAGTCATTATATAATTACTTTAGCAAATACAGGGGATAGGTATGAAGAATTGATAGAAAAAATCGATAATAAGTTAAAAGATATGGTAATAACGGATAATGATTTAGAGAGAAAGAAAAGAGTTCTTATTAGTAATGAAGTATTTAGTTATGAGAACATCGAAATGGTCAATGATATGATTGTCGATAATGTAATATTTGATAATACAGTACCAGACAATATTATCGAAGTAATTAAAAGTATTACTACTAAAGAAATAAATAATCTTCTTAAGAAAATTGATTTTAGTAATAAAAGTATTGTTATACTTAAAAAATAAGTATTAAAAAACACCATTTTTAAGTGGTGCTTTTTTAATTAAGGTTTATGCTGTTCTGAATTTTTTATGACTTGTTCTTCTCATATAATCTCTTACAGTTTCTCTATATGTTTCCATGTCATCAAAAACATCTCTTTTTTTGTAAGAAAACATTCTTTCTATTGCTACTAAACTATCTTTACAAAGATCATCAGGAATATTTTCCATCATAAAATAGTATAGATCGCAGATTGTGTTAAATAAAACAGAAACATCCATTTCTTTTTCTGAGAACAGTATCTGACAATATTTTTTATAGTTTTCTATGATATTTATTTTATCTTTTTTTGAAAAATCATTTGACATATATATGTCACTAATTATTCTGTTTGATAAATCCTTTAAGTTATCTAGCACATATATAAATAATCCGGTTTTATTCCAATGATCTAACAATTCGTTTTCGTCTTCTTCGTTAAGTCTATCTTTGGGCTTTGAATATTTAATTTTGAATTTTCGTATATGATTTGGGTTGTATTCTCCGCTATCAAAATCATTTATATATTTAATATCTCCACCTTCACCTAAAGCAATATTAATTATTCCTATTTCATAATCGTCAAAGTAGTAATTATCCCATTTGTAATACTTTATTAGCAATTTCTTTATTTCCTTTATAATATTATATATTTCATCTGGCTTGGTGCTTTTTTGAAATTCCTTATATAGATTTATGAAATTTAGACCAAATTCTTTGGGGACACAATCTATATCACATAAATTAAAGCGATATTTAAATGCCATATCTTTATCTAAGCGATTGTTTATACTTCTGTTAATTAGATCAATTTTTCTAGCTAGAATGTATGATATTTTTTGAAGTATATCATAGTCACACCAAATGTTATAAAGTTCATCTCTGCTTATTATGCTTTTTTTCATATTATCAACTCCCTGTAGATGTTGTTTCAAAAATAGTATAACATAATAAATATTTTGTTGCAAGTTAACTAATAAATCTATTGAAATAGTTATAATTTTATGTTAATATAAGTATGGCTTTTCAGAAAAATAGCACAAGTGTTGATCTAAATGCCTAGTGCCAATAGGTGGCAGATAGAGAAGAGATACTTGGAAGATTAAACAAAAGGAGGAATTAAAATGGCAGTAGTAGCGATGAGTTACTTATTAGAAGCTGGAGTTCATTTCGGACATCAAACTAAGAGATGGAATCCAAAAATGAAAGAATATATTTATTCTACAAGAGATGATATTTATATCATGGACTTACAAAAGACTAGTGAAAAGTTAGAAGAAGCTTACAATGCAATCAAGAAGATTGTTGAGGATGGTGGAAAGATACTTTTCGTTGGTACAAAGAAACAAGCTCAAGAAGTTTGTAAGGAAGAAGCAACTAGAACTGGAATGTACTATATGACTGAAAGGTGGTTAGGTGGAACATTAACTAACTTTAAGACTATCAGAAATAGAGTATATTATCTTGAGAAGATTGAAAAAATGGAAACAGATGGTACATTTGATAAGTTACCTAAGAAAGAAGTCGTAGGACTTAAGAAGGAATACGAAAAATTAAATAAGAATCTATGTGGTATTAGAGAAATGGATAAATTACCACAAGCTGTTGTTATTGTTGATTCAACAAAAGAATATAATGCAATAAGAGAAGCCAATAGATTAGGTATTCCAGTATTTGGTTTAATTGATACAAACTGTGATCCAGATAATATTGATTATGTTATTCCTGGAAATGACGATGCAGTTAAATCTATTAAAGTTATTCTTGGAGTACTTAATAATGGTGCTGCTGAAGCATTAAATCTTCCACTTACTGATTATCTAACTGAAGATGAAAGTAAGAAGCAAGTAAAAGTTCATGAAAAGAAAGAAAAAGAAGAAGTTAAAGAGGAAAAGAAAGAAGTTTCTGAAAAAGCACCTAAAAAAGAAAAGGTAGAAAAGCCAGTAGAAGTTAGTGAAAAGAAAGAGGAAGCTCCAAAGGCTCCAAAAGCTGAAAAGGCTCCAAAGATTGATCTAACAATACTAACAGTTTCAGAACTTAAAGAATTAGCTAAGAAGAAAGAAATCAAAGGCTATTCAAAAATGAAAAAAGATGAATTAATCGAAGTTTTGAAATAATAGAAAGGGTGGTAAAATGATTAGTGCAAGTATGGTAAAAGAACTAAGAGAAGTAACTGGTGCTGGAATGCTAGATTGTAAGAAAGCACTTGAAGCAACTAATGGTAATATGGATGAAGCAGTTACTTGGCTTAGAGAAAAAGGAATTTCTAAAGCTGCTAAAAAGGCATCAAGAATTGCTGCTGAAGGTTTAGCTGTTGCAAAAGTTAATGGTAATAAGGCTGTTATTGTAGAAGTTAATTCTGAAACAGACTTCGTTGCTAAGAATGAAGAATTCAAGAATTTAGTTGATGCAATTGCTGAAACAGTGTTAGATTCTGATGTTACTACAGTTGAAGAAGCTAATAAATTAACACATGATGGAAAAACAATCGAGGAATTAGTTGTTGAAAAGACAGCTACAATCGGAGAAAAATTATCATTTAGAAGATTTGCGCTTCTTACAAAAAATGATGATGAAGTATTTGGAACATATTCACATATGGGAGGAAAGATTGTTGCTTTAGTTAAGCTATCTGGAGAAGATGAAGTAGCTAAAGATATAGCAATGCAAGTTGCTGCAATGAGACCTTTATATTTGGATAGAGAAAATGTTCCTGCAGATGTGTTAGAAAAAGAAAGAGGTATCTTAAAAGAACAAGCTGAAAATGAAGGACTTGATCCAAGTAAGATCGATATGATTGTAAACGGAAGAATTAACAAGTACTACGAAGAAGTTTGTTTGGTAGATCAAGGATTTATTAAAGAAAATAAGATGAAAGTTAATAAATATGTTGAATCTAAGAATAGTAAGATACTTGAATTCGTTAGATATGAAGTTGGCGAAGGTATGGAAAAAAGAGAAGAAAATTTTGCTGACGAAGTTATGAAACAAATAAATGGATAGAATATGCAAATGCATATTCTTTTTCTTTACTTGATATGAATAAAATGTTAAAATGTTACTAGAGGTAGGTTGTATGGAAAAGGAAAAACTTAATGATGTAACATTAGAAATATTAGATAGAAGTTGGAAATTGAAATGTATAATTGCTGAAGAGATGATAGTTGGCGATTCTGGAATGATTCAAGGGATAATAACATGCGAAGAAATCGTAAAGGAAATTAATCCAGAATCATTAACGAAGGAAATGGTTAAAGATATTGAGAATAAAATTAAAAATTATTTTTTAAATGAAGAAGAAAAACATCAAAGAGTAAATAAATATGCAAATGCGGGAATGTATCGGTTTATTATGATGTTAAATGTTCTTCTTATGGAAAAAGAAGCAAAAAAACGTATTAAAGAAAAATAAACTGTTTACATTTTTAAATAATTAAGTTATAATAGGCTTGTAATTTTTTGAAAAACTGTGATGAGGACACGATTATATAATGATATTTAAAGAGAGTTAGTGGTTGGTGCGAACTAATAGTTAGTTATATGATTACTACCTTTGAGTTGCTACCGAAAGGATAGCCGGCTATGCCGTTATTTTAATCAAGTAAATTTAAGGATGGTACCGTGTTATTAACACTCCTTTTGAGGGAGTGTTTTTTTCATTATTATAGGGAGGTTTTAAAATGGCTATATCAATATTTAAATTCTTATCTAGTTACTATGGTATAGAATTAGATCCAGCAGCTAGTTGTTCACATGATGATATAAGAAAAAATTTTGATTTTCTTGAGCCAACAACCAAGAAAGAAGCATCAAGGAGTAAAAATAAAGTATCAAGTGGTGAAATAATTTGTGTTGAGGATACTTTTGGTAAAGTGAGTGCTTATATTTGCCCTGAGGAGAAAGTGGCAATTGAACCTACCGAAACCCTTGGAACGGTATTAGTGGATATACCAGTTTCTGATGATGAAACATTCTTAAATGATCTTTGTGAAATACCAACATATAAATTACGTGAATTATTAAGTAAGTATAAGAGAAAAGTAAGTTTTTATAAAGTTATTAAAAGTGAACTTGTAAAAAGAGGAGTATACGAAAATAAAAAATATAGATTAAGAAAAGAAATAACAAAAATGGAGGAGAGTGATATTCATGATAAATATCAAAGAAGACGAGAAATTAAGTGTAAAAAACCATAGTTGTGCACATTTGATGGCACAAGCCGTAAAACATTTATATCCTGAAGCTAAGTTTTGGGTAGGTCCTGTTATTGCTGAGGGTTTCTACTACGACATCGATTTAGGTGATAAGGTAATTACAGAAGATGATTTACTTGCTATCGAAAGAGAAATGAAGAAAATAAGTAAAGATGGTAAGAGAATAGTTAGACATGAAATTTCTAAAGCTGAAGCATTAGAAATGTTTAAAGATGATCCATATAAAGTAGATTTAATCAATAATATGGATGAAAAAGATACAGTAATATCTTGTTATACACAAGGTGATTTTACTGATTTATGTCGTGGACCACATGTTGAAACGGTTAAAGAACTTAAATATTTTAAATTACTTAAAGTAAGCGGAGCATATTGGAAGGGTGACGCTAAGAATAAGATGCTTCAAAGGATATATGGTATATGCTTTGATACGGAAGAAGAACTTTTAGCACATATTAGATTGCTTGAAGAAGCTAAGGAAAGAGATCATCGTAAATTAGGTAAAGATTTAGAAATATTTATGTCAGATGATTTGGTTGGTAAAGGACTTCCAATGTTTTTACCAAATGGATATATTATTTGGCAAGAATTAGAAAATTATATTAAAGATAAGGAAAGAAAATTAGGATATCAACATGTTATGACTCCTTGTGTAGGTACTGTTGAATTATATAAGACTAGTGGTCACTGGGATCATTATAAGGAAAATATGTTTCCTGCTATGGAAATGGAAGGAGAATCATTTGTTTTAAGACCAATGAATTGTCCGCATCATATGATGATATATGCTAATAAATTACATTCTTATAAGGATTTACCTATTAGAATTGGTGAAATTGCTCATGATTTTAGATATGAAGCAAGTGGAGCAGTTAAGGGAATTGAAAGAGGTAGACATTTTTGCCAAAATGATGCTCACTTATTTGTAACTCCTGAGCAAATTAAGAGTGAATTTAAGAGTGTCGTAGATTTAATTTTCGATGTATACAAAGATTTTCATATTACGGATTATAGATGCGTTTTATCACTTAGAGATCCAGAAGATAAAGAAAAATATCATCCAGATGATGAGATGTGGAATAAGGCTGAAAATGAACTTAGAGAAGTACTTAATGAATTAGGTATTGAATATACTGAAGAGATTGGGGAAGCAGCATTCTATGGACCTAAGCTTGATGTTAATGTTAAGCCAGCTGTAGGAAATGAATATACATTATCAACATGTCAGTTAGATTTCTGTTTACCTGCTAAATTTGATTTAAAATATGTAGATGCTGATGGTGTTAAAAAGACTCCAGTAGTACTTCATAGAGCTATTTTAGGTTCATTAGATAGATTTATGGCATATATTCTTGAAGAAACAAAAGGTAATTTACCAGTATGGTTAAGTCCAACGCAAGTAAATATTATTCCAGTAAATAATGAATTCCATTTAGAATATGCCAAAGAAGTATTTAAGGAATTAGAAGATAATAATGTAAGAGTTAAACTAGATGATAGAGATGAAAAATTATCTTATAAGATGAGAGAAAGTCAAACGAATAAGATTCCATTAACTTTAGTTATTGGAGATAAAGAAAAAGATGGTAAAAAAGTTACTTATAGGAGATTTGGTTCTACTGAATCAGTAACTCTTGGACTTGAAGAGTTTGTTAAATTTGTAAGTAAAGAAATTAAAGAAAAGAATTAATTAGTTAATTCTTTTTTTTGATATAATATTATTAGGAGTGATAATATGAAAATAGAAAAGATAGTGATTGGAGCATATCAAGAAAATTGCTATTTATTAGAGACTAATAATAAATATCTTTTGGTAGATCCTGGTGAAGGATTAGATAAGATACTAGAGTTTATTAATGGTAAAGATATTGTTGGGATACTTATTACGCATGGACATAATGATCATATAGCCTCACTTGATGAAATAGTTAATAAATTTAATTATCCGGTATATAGATATGATAATTTAAAAGAGGGTAGATTGGTAATTGGACCATTCAATATAGAAGTTATATTTGTATCAGGACATACACCAGATAGTGTATGCTATTACTTTAGAGGGGAAAAAGTAATGATGACAGGAGATTTTTTATTTAAAGAAAGTATCGGAAGATGTGATCTAGAAGGTGGTAATTTTACTATTATGAAGGAAAGTATTAATAAAATTAAAAAATATGATGACGATATTACAATATATCCTGGTCATGGTGATAAATCTACATTAGGTTATGAGAAAAAATATAATTATTATTTTTAGAACAGTTTCTGTTCTTTTTTAATATGTCAAATTTGTGTCAAATGCCTAGGAATGCTTGGAATTTGTGCTATAATTAATTTGAATGATAGTTGATAGTGCATAAGGGTATTATCAACGAGGAGGTGTTGTTTCAGGGGAACACAAAAAAATAATACACAATGAAATAAGGAAGGTAAAGGAATGAAAAAAATAGGAAAAAAATTAAGTTATTTAATGCGAGTATTATTAGCTTGCGGATTATTATTTAGTAATTTATCTTCATTTGCTGTTGTATTTGCCGATGAAATTGATGATAAGACTGTCGTTGGTGAAACAAATGAAGAAGATGAAAAAGAAATAACTACAGAAGGTGAAGGAGATACACCTTCAGTAGTAGAAACTCCTAGTGAAGAAGGAGAAAAAGAAACTCCAACTGAAGAAGTTGAAGGAGAAAAGAAAGAAGAAGAAACTCCAACTGAAGGTGAAACTTTAGTTGAAAGTGATACTCCAGTTGAAGGGGAAACACCAGTTGAGACTGAGACGCCAACTGAGGAAACTCCTACAGAGAGTGAAGTACCAACTGAAGGTGAAACTCCTACGGAAGAAGAGAAAACAGTAGAAGTTAATTATGAAGTATATGTTGATGGTGCTTTATATACTGGAGATGTATATGGCATTGCTGTTAGTAAGGATGCTAAACTTATTGAAGTTAAAGCAACACTTACTGGGGCTACTGCTGAAGAAGATTATACTCTTCGTATAGATGATGGAGGTACATATACAGCAGCAGATTTGGTAAATGGCGCTGTAGTATTTTCAGACGAACCTGCAGGTAATCTATATGGTAACTTTTGTTTAGATTTAATGGGAACACTTACCAATCCAGAAGGTATGGAAGAAGATTTTGAAGAATTCTTTTGTTTCGACTATGGAGATGAATCTGATAATGATGCAGCACTTAGTGCAGTAAATACGGATTATGTATTTGCACATAGTAAACTAACTGCTCCAACATTTGATTTAGATACAGTAACTGGTATTGTTACTTCAGTATTTTCAAAAGTATCTGTAGAATACGATGAAGAAAATAAGGAATTATGGTTAGAAGATGCACATCATCATTGCGCTGCATATATGAAAGTTACTGGTAATGAATTATATGGCGATATCAATGAAGATGGTGTTGTCGATGAAAAAGATTTAGATGCCATGATAGATCAAATGATTGCTGATGTACCAGTAAATATATTAGCAGATCTTAATGAAGATGGTTATATTGATGAAGTTGATGTTATTTATTTAAGACAACTACTAGATAAAGGGGAAGTTACAGGAGCTACTGAAGAAGATGTAACTATTCCTGCAAAATTTGACGAATTTACTAATCCAGTTAAAGTTGGTGATGAATTCACATTACAATATGTAGTTACATTAAATGAATATACATTCAATGGTATCAGTGGATATATTAGTTATGATGAAGAAAAGTTAGAACTTGTATCTACTAGTGTTAATTACTTTGATTTAGGTGATATTGATAATGGCAGATTCATCTATTTAGGGGATGCTCTAAAACTTGAAAAGACTGTTACACAAGATGAAGATGGTAACGAAGTAGTCACTTATGAAGATGTAGATTATGTATTAGTAACACTTACATTTAAGGCACTTAGTGCTGGAGATACAACAGTATATGCTGATGGTATTGTATACTTAAATGAAGAATCATATTACTATTCATATGAAGAAGTAAGTGCAGACGTAACAATCGAAGAATCTGATGAAGAGGATCCAACTGAAGAAGAACCAAGTAGTTTTTCATCACTTAGTGTTGCTGGACAAGATATAGAACTTAAAGATGGTGAAACTAATTATAATATTACAGTTGGTAATGATGTCACAGCTGTCGATCTTGACTACGTATTAGCTAATGAAGGTGTTGAGGTTATTTCAGTTCTTGCCCCTGAAGAACTAGAAGTAGGTGAAAACACTGTAGAAATTACAGTATTAGATAATGGTGTAGAAAAGACATATACGATAACTGTTACGCGTGAAGCTGAAGCTGAAGAAGAAACTACTCCTGAAGAAGTTGCTGCTCCAGTAAACTACACACCAACAAGTTATGAAGAACCAACATCATCAGATGATAAAGAAGTTAAACCAGATGATTCAAAAGAAGACGATAAGAAAGAAGAAACTAAGAAAGATGGATTATCTAGAATAATAATTATTATCTTAATACTTCTTGTTATCGCTGGATTAATTTACTTAATCTTTAGAGATGAAGATGATGAAGAAACTAAGAAAGCAAATAAGGACGTTGAAAAATTAAAAAGAGAAGATCTTGTAAGAGAAGTTCCAAAGAAAAGTAATAGTCCTAATCGGAATAATAATAAAAATACTAAAAAAGGAAGATAAAATCTTTCTTTTTTTTATCTATAATGATATAATTGATATGATAGAGGGACTAGGAGGTAATTATGAATAAGCGTGGACAAGCTTTAGTAGAATTTGTACTAATATTACCAATTTTTCTTTTACTATTATTTGTAATATTTGACTTTGGAAAAATATTCAATGCTAAGAATGTAATTGAAAGTGATAGTACCGATATTGTACTTTTATATAAAAGTGGGAAAACAATAGATGAAATTAAAGGATTATATCCAAATAATATCGTAGAATTAAGTACTAAAGATGGTTATGATGAGATAAAGGTAGCTAGTGAAGTTAAGATTACAACTCCAGGACTTAATAGGGTATTTGGGAAGAAATATAAGATAGAAGTAGTGAGGTATATTCCTAATGAACAATAAGGGACAAAGTTTAGTGCTTTTTGTATTAGTTATACCAATTACTTTTATGGTACTTTTAATGGTTTATGATATTGGTAATATGGTTCTTTTAAAGAATGAACTTAATGATATTAATTATTTAGTGGTAGACTATGGGATAGATGTTATGGCACTAGATGGTAAAGAAGAAAAAGTACGTGAATTAATTAATAAAAATAAAAATGATATAGATAATATTGAGATTACTTTTGAAGATGATAAAGTATACGTTACTTTGGAAGATAGTGTCAATATGACAGCAATTAATAATATTAAGATATTTAAAATTAAATCTTCTTATGTCGGATATATAGATAATGGGGAAAAAATAATCGAAAGGAATAAATAGGTGGTTTTATGAACAATGGTAAAATTGTTACTATTTCATCAGTTAAAGGTGGCGTTGGTAAGACAACGATGGTTCTTAATTTAGCTGGATTATACTATCTTATGAAAAAGAAAGTATTAATAATAGATTTGGATTTGTTTGCTGGTGGAGTAGCTACTTGTTTAGGTGTTAATGTAAAAAAAGATATTTATATGTTGGTAGATGCTCTTAGTAATAATAAACAAGCAGAACTTGCTGAATATGTTACAAATTATAATAATGGTATCGATGTTTTAGCTTGTCCTAAGGATCCACGTGATGTATCTAAGATAGAAAGTAAATACATTAGTAAAATATTTGAAATGGCTAAACATGACTATGATGTTGTGGTTGTTGATACGAATCATTTACTTGATGAAACATCACTTTTAGCAATGGATGCTTCTTATGGAAATGCATTTATTATTACAAATGATTTAGTGGATTTAAAGAATATGAAGAGTTTAGTTAGTATCTTTAAGGAAATTGGTAGAACAAATTATTTAATAGTTTTAAATAATGCTAGAGATACGGGAAGAGATTATATTAGTTTATTTGATATTAGAAATATGATTAAAGCTAATGTCGATTATACAGTATCTAAGAATTTCTATATTAAGAACATTGATAAATATGTGCTTGGTGGAGAAATACTAACACTTAATAAAACAGTAAGAAGATTCAATGGTGCAGATATCGAGAATATGAATAAGTTAGCACTTGCTCTTATTAGTCCAAGGGAAGAAGGTGCTAATAATGAGTAATAAAACATTACTTAATGAATTTAATGTTAAGAAAAAGGAATTAGTTCAAGCAGATGTAAAAGATTATGATGTTTTTCCAGATAAAAGTAAGTTAGATGTTCTCAGATCAAAGATTGTACAAAATCTTATAAATAATCAAATACCAAGCAATGTTACTTTGGAACAATATATCAATGATGAAATTGATGCTACACTTGAAGATTATGATTTGGATGCTACGCAGAGAAGTCATATATTCAATTTGATTCAAAATGAAATTAATGGTTATGGACCACTTACGGATTTGCTTAACAATGACTCAGTTACTGAAATAATGGTCAATGGAATAAATGATATATATGTTGAAGTAGATGGTAAGATAGTTAAAGATGAATCAGTATCATTTATTAATGATAGTCATATTATTAGAACAGTACAAAGAATAGTTCAGCCATTAGGTAGAACGATTGATGCAGTAAATCCGATGGTTGATGCTAGACTTAGGGATGGATCTAGACTTAATGCCGTAATTCCTCCTTTGTCTTTAAAAGGACCGGTTGTAACTATTAGAAAGTTCTCTAAGAGAATGGAAAGCGTCGATGATCTTCTTAGAATGGGTACTATGACGACACATATGGCAATGTTTTTGGAAGCATGTGTTAAAGCAAAATTAAACATTATTATTTCCGGAGGTACTGGTACTGGTAAAACAACGTTATTAAATATCTTATCTAGTTTTATTGATGATGAAGAGAGAATTATTACAATTGAGGATGCAGCTGAACTTAGACTACATCAGTCACATGTAATATCACTAGAAACTAGGATGATAAACTATGAAGGTGAAGGAGAAATAACGATCCGTGATTTGGTTAGAAATTCACTTAGAATGAGACCAGATAGAATAATCGTTGGGGAAGTTAGAGGTAAGGAAGCGTTCGATATGCTTCAAGCAATGAATACTGGTCATGAAGGTAGCATTACAACACTTCACTCAAATTCACCAGAAGATGCAATCAATAGATTAGAGACAATGATGCTTATGAACGATATGGAACTTCCGGTTAGTGCGATTAGGAACTATATTGAAAAAGCAATTAATATTGTTATTCAAATAGATAGATTATCAGATGGTAAAAGAAAGGTTACTTCCATTTCAGAGGTTGTTGGTATCAAAAACGAAAAGGTAGAATTGAAAGAAATATTTGCATTTAAAGAAAATGGTATTTCTGAACAAGGTAATGTTCGTGGTGAATTTATCAAGTATAAATACATACCAAAAGTTTATGATAAAATGAAGCGTAAAGGATTAGTTTTGGAAGATATTTTTGGTGAGTAGTATGGATGATAACGAAAAGAAATTGATACTTCAAAAACCATTTAATATTATGGCGGTAGTGTATACGACATTACTGGCAATAATATGTGTATTAGCATTTCTTTTAGCTAAGTATATCGTCGAAAGGAATGTTGATAAACAAGATGTACCGATAGATACATCTGTAAGAATGTAATAAAAAGAGGTGATAATTGTGGATAAAACGTTTTTAGTTATAATATTTCAGATAATTACAGTACTTATCTTTATTGCAATTATCACTTTTTTAGTAAGATTTAATTATGCTCTTAAATTAGAAAAAAGAATATCTAAATATAGTGTTAGATATAGTGGAAAAGATGAAGAATTATCAAGTTTTGATAAAGTTAAAAATGTTTATTTAAACTTTGTAAAAAGTCAGAGAAAAAAGATTAAAAAAATGTTTCCAACTTTAGTAAGTAGATATGATAAATATTCACTTGGTAGTAATCAAAAGTCAGTTGACTATATAACACATAAATTAGTTATTAGTATCTTAGCAGTGTTATTTATGATATTAGCGATGAGTATTCAAGGAATGGTACCTAATCTATTTCAAATTGTACTTATGATGGTTTTTGGTTTCTATATACTAGATATATATCTAATTATTAATATTAGAATTAATAAGAAGAAAATAGAAAATGATATGTTAAGGGCAATAATAATTATTAATAATGCTTTTAAATCTGGTAAATCGACAATACAAGCTGTAGAGATAGCAAGTAAGAAATTACCAAAACCGATTGGAGCAGAATTTAAGAAAATATATGAAGAATTACAATATGGACTTTCGGTGGATACGGTATTTGATAGATTTGCTAAGAGAGTTGATATTGAAGAAGCTAGTTATTTATCATCATCACTTACAATATTAAATAAGACTGGTGGTAATATTGTGGCTGTATTCGATTCGATAGAAAAAACATTATTTGATAAGAAAAAGTTAAAAGAAGAATTAAAGAATTCAACAACGGTATCAAAATTAGTAGTTAAAATACTTTTATTTGTACCAATATTCTTTACAATAATTATATATTTACTTAACCCTGACTACTTTGCACCATTTTTTGCAAGTCCACTTGGATATGTATTTTTAGGAATAATCTTAGTTATGTTCATTGTATATGCAATTTTACTAAGTAGAATAGTGAAGGTGGAATACTGATGAATAAAGAAGATTTTATAAAAAGAGTATATAATAAAGGATACCTTCAAAAATTAGAAAAAAAGGTTAAGATGTTAGGTATTAATAATAAGTTAGATGTTTATGATCTTATCTTAGCAAGACTTATTTCTTCAGCGCTTTTATTCTTAGTGTTATTATTTGCATTCGATTATGGATATATATTAGCTCCAGTATTTACACTTGTTTATTATTTGTTATTTAATAAAGCAGTAATTACTGATAAATTAAATAAAAGAGAAAAGAAACTAGAAAGTGAAGCAATGCATTTCTTTGAAGTACTAACATTATCACTTGAAACAGGTAGAAATTTAACATCTGCTATTGAGGTAACAACAGCTAATGTCAATGGACTTTTATCTGAAGAATTCAAGGAAACGGTTAGAGAAGTAAGTTTTGGTAAAAGTTTGAGTGAATCACTTAGTGATATGCAACTTAGAATACCGAGTGATACGATTAATAATATTATTTTATCTTTGACAGAGTCTAATGTATATGGTAATAGTATTATTAAGAACTTATATAGTCAGATAGATTTTCTTCGTGAGAAAAGAAAAATGGAAGTTAAAGGAAGAATTAGTAAGGTACCAATACTTATTAGTGTCATATCAGTATTCTTCTTTATACCACTTATACTTTTACTTATCGTAGGACCAATAATATTAAGTTATTTAGGATAAATAAGTATTTTATTACTTATTTTTCTTTTCTAAATAGTTATTTTATGATAAAATACTTTTTGAGGTGGGAATATGTCAGGACATAGTAAATGGTCAACCATAAAGAGAAAAAAAGGTGCAATAGATGCGGCAAGAAGTAAAGTATTCCAAAAATTAGCTAAGGAGCTTTATGTAGCTGCGAAAAGTGGAGATCCAGATCCAAATAATAATGCTAGTTTAAGAATGGTTGTGGAAAAGGCTAAAGCAGAAAATATGCCTAAAGCTAATATTGAATCAGCTATTCAAAAAGCACAAAGCAAAGGAGCTGCTGAAAGTTATGAAGCAGTTAGATATGAAGGATATGCTCCTTGTGGTATTGCATTAATGATCGATTGCTTGACAGATAATAAAAATAGAACAGCAGGATTTGTAAGAAGTACTTTATCTAAAAGAGGCGGTAATTTAGGAACAGATGGTTCTGTAAGTTATATGTTTAAAAGAAAAGGATTAATAGTTCTCGAAAATGTATATCCAGAAGACAAAGTAATGGAAGACATTTTAGGACTTGATATAATTGATATGGAAATTGAAGATGAGGAAATTACAATATATACAGAACCGGATAAGTTTTTAAATGTTAAAGATGAACTAGATAAGCTTGGATATGATAAATATGTAGTTTCTGAAGTAACATTTGTTCCTGACAATTATATTTCATTAGATGAAGATGGTATGGAAAAAGTAATGACTTTAGTTGAAGCACTTGAAGATCTAGAAGATGTACAAAATGTATATCATAATCTAGATGTATAGGAGTTAATATGGAAGAAGTAAATGAATTTAAAAAAGAAAGAGATTTAATTGTTGGTGAAATTGGTGAATTTGATGAAGAAGATTTCCTTAAATCAGGAATATCTTTGGAAGAATATGAAAATCCAAATGCTGAAACAATAAGAAAATTAATTGAATATGTTTCAAAAGAATATAATCAAACACCTATTTATAGTAAATAAAGTAAGTAAAAACTTACTTTTTTTCATATAATTAAATATGAAATTAAAAAAATATAGAAATAATAAAATAGGTAACTATTTTGGAGTACAAATTATAATTATGGTATTATCTTTTTGTTTATCACTAGTAGTAATTAATAGATTTGCTAAGAAGATAAACGAAGTAGTAATGCCACTAGCTGTTTCAGAAGTAAGAAAACATGTTACTAATATGATAAATATATCTACCAAAAATATTTCTTTTTCAAATAAGTTATTTGATACCGAGAAAAATAATAAGAATGAAATAATACTTGTTAGTTATGATTCTTATGAAGCTACGAAACTAATAAATGAGATAACTAATAATATTCAAGACAATATGGATAGATATACAAATGATTATGTGATTAGTAAGATACCATTAGGAATAATATTTGAAAATGCTTTTCTTAGAAATATGGGACCTATGATAAGTGTTAGGATGATGATCATTGGGGATATTTTAAGTGAACTTGAGACAGAAGTAAAACCATATGGAATAAATAATGCTTTAATTGAAGTTAGAGTAAAAGTACGTGTTGTAGTTAGGGTTATTTTACCGGTTACTAGTAAGGAAGTAAAAATTAATAATATCATTCCGATATCTATTAATGTTATTAGTGGAAGCGTGCCGGATGGGTATATTACGACATATAAATAGATGTTACCCTAGGGCAACATCTAAAATCATCATAACTCCAAAACCAATGATAGTAAAAATAGCCATTAATTCTTTTTTCTCATTACTTTGACTTTCAGGTATTAATTCTGCTACGACAACATAGATCATGGCACCGGCAGCAAATGATAGAAAGAATGGTAAGAGTATTCTTAGTTTTAAAACTAATATTGCACCGATAACTCCAAATATTGGTTCGACAACGGCTGATAAACTTCCGTATATAAAAGCAGTCTTTTTATTTATTCCTTCTCTTAAAAGAGGAATAGAAACGGCTGAACCTTCAGGAAAGTTTTGAAGAGCAATACCGATAGTTAACATTATGGCACTGATAATGGTAGCACCAGATAAATTATAAAAAACAGATCCGAAGGCAATACCAACAGCCATGCCTTCGGGAATATTGTGAATGGTAATAGATGATATTAACATGAGAATACGTTTGTTTTTCTTGCTTGTTAGTTTATTAAATATTTTATCGGCAATAAATAGTAATAATCCTCCCATAGTAAAGCCTATGGTTACTACTAACCAAGAGTTAATGTTTAATTCTTTTGAAGAACTGATAGCTGGTGCTAAGAGAGAAAAATAAGAAGCTGATGTCATGACACCGGCAGCAAAGCCTAACATAGCATCCATAATATTTTTACTAATGTTTTTAAAGAAGAAAACGATACTGGCACCTAATGCAGTAACAAGAAAAGTAAAGCTGGTGGCTATTAGGGCTTGATAGATAGAATTTAGATTTATAAACCAATTTAACATATAACACCTCATATTATTGTATGAAATAGTTATATTTATGCTATTGTTAATATAATAAATTTGTGTTAAAATGAGGTCGGTGATAATATGATATTGTTGGAAGAATTTGATAATAATAAAAAGGCTGTAATAAATTCTAGTGATATTTATAAAAGGCTAGATAATATGCCTAAAGTAGCTATTGCATGTTTTTCACATATGTTATTTGATAAGATAGTAGCTGGAGGAAAATGTACTGTTATTACTATTCTTCATAATACAGGTGAAAAAAAAGTAATATATGAGATTGAATATGAAGGACATCATTTTGCATTATTTAGAATTGGTGTTGGTGCACCTGTGGCGGTGGCTGATATTGAAGAATTACATGCTTTAGGAATAGAAAAATTCATTGTTTTTGGTAATTGTGGAGTATTAGATGATAGTATCGAAGACTGTTCAGTTATTATACCTAATATGGCCCTTCGTGATGAAGGAACAAGTTTTCATTATATGGAACCGTCTGATACGGTTAAGTTAAATGAAAAATATGTTAATGAATTTAAGGAAATACTAGATAGACTAGGTTACGATTATATTGAAGGTGCTACATGGACAACGGATGCATTTTATAGAGAGACAAAAGAAAAAGTTGCTAGAAGAAAAGAAGCTGGTGCTATTACGGTAGAAATGGAAGCATCAGCTCTTCAAGCTGTATGTAATTTTAGAGGATGTGAACTATTTATCTTCTTTTATGCTGGAGATAATTTAGCAGGTGAAAAGTGGGATAAACGCAGTTTATCGGGAGATATAAAGCTAGATGAGAAGTCTCAAATTGCTTATTTGGCATTAGAATTGGCATCTAAAATTTCAGAAGATTAAAAAAAGTTAATCTTTTTTTAATAAATAAGTGATTTTATAAGTAAAAACTATTTAAATTTTTATAAATTTTTGGTATAATGTAAGAGAGTAGGTGGAGTATGTATAAAAAAAGGCTTTTATTTTTGATATTGGTCTTTCTATTTTTCACTGGTTGTACAAAAATAACTGATAACTTAGATGAAATAGTAAATGATATAATGTCAGAAGATAGCACTATTTTAAATACTGTTTCTACAGGTTATGAATTATATGTTCCAGCAGGTGTAAAACAGGAAGTAGATAGTGAATATAATCAAAAATTTAGAATAAAGAATAGATATGTATATCTTTATGTTGACACGATTAGCTATTTTTACAAGAACACTTTAAATTATAAGAAAGTAGATAGTTATAGTTATTATTATAAAGAGATATCTTTAAATAATAAGACTGGCTATGTTGGAATAAACAAAGTTAGCGATGATTTATACTTTTGTGAGATTGTATATAATTATTCAAAGACAGAGTTTTATTCTGATCTTGATGATTTGGGAGTGCTTGTTAGTAATGCTTTAATAATGCAAAAGAGTATTAAGTATAATGATAGTTTAATCACGACGGCATTAAGTGGGGAAACTGAGACGGGAAGAGATATTAAATACGAGTTGGATAAGCCTAAGGATGCTGAGAGTACGTTTGATGCTTACTTAAAAGAAGTAGAGGATGAAGAAGAAGAGGAAACGGAATTACCAAACGATAATCAATAGAGAGGTAGAATTATGAAACTAGTTGATAAAATTAAAAATTTGTTTTTAGATGAACTTGAAGATGAGGATGAAGAAGAAGAGGAAGAAGTAGCGCCAAAAGAAAAACCAAAGCTTTTCCAAAAACGTGAAAAAGTAAAAGAACAAGAAGAACCTCAGATGGAAGAACTTCCTAAGTTTATGCGTCAAAGTATAAAAAAGGAAGAACCTAAAGAAGAGGTAAAAAAAGTAGAGGTTAAGGAAGACGACGAATTCGAGTTTAAGTTTAATTTGGATTCACCAAAAGAGGAAGTAAAAGAAGAGAAAAAAGAAGAAATAAAATTACAACCTATTTTGGAAGAAGCTCCAAAAAGAAATAATATGCCAATAGATTTTGAAAAAGAGTTTGCTCCAAAACCAAAACCTGAAAAAGTTAATGTAAATGTTTTAGATACACCACTTGAACCAGTAAAAAAGGTTAGTGAGTTATATGCTAAAAAAGAAGAAGTAACAGTTAAACCTAAATTTAAAGCTTCACCAGTTATTTCTCCAGTATATGGTATTCTCGATAAGAACTATACCAAGGAAGAAGTCAAGGAACGTGAAGAAGATGGGGTTATTTTAAAGAGACCATCTAAGAAAGTAGATTTTGAAACTGTTAGAAAGAAAGCTTTTGGTAATTTAGCAGATGAGATTAAAGATAATTTACTTTGTGAAAATTGTGAATTATATAAAGAAGTAAAGAAGATCAGTTCTCTTAGCGAAGATGACTTACTATATGATATGACTGTTGATGAAGAGAAGGATAATAAAGAAGTTACGATTGAAAAAGCTTATGATAATTATGAAGAGTTTGGCGTAGCTTATGAACCTAAATTAGAAAAGAGAAGAACAGAAATACATAAAGAAGAAAATGAAAAAGGACTTGATGATTTAATTATTGATAATAATATCAATGAAGAAAAAGAAGAATTAGTGCTAGATGATAGTAAACAAGAAGAAGATATGGATGAAGTTGAAGTTCATGATTCATATGAAGGTGAACTTGATGAAGTAAAAGAAGAAAAAGAAGAGAAGGAAGAAGAAATTCCTTCAAGAGAGAAAAAGAATGATACTAAAGTCGATGAAGATTTCTTTGATTTAATCGATTCAATGTATAAAGAAAGGGTTGATGAATAATGGCAGAAACATTTTCAATAATACTATATGTTTTAGGTTCTATTTTACTAATAGTTTTAATAATATTAGGTATAAAACTAATTGGTACAATGGATAAAATCGATTCACTTGTAGATAATATTAATAGCAAGGCAAATTCACTAAATGGATTATTTTCAATGGTAGATTATACAACCAATAAATTGTCAGTAGTTAGTGATAGAATCGTTGATGCTGTAGCATCATTAATTAGAAAAGTATTTAAAAAGAAAGAGGAGAGTGAAGAAGATTATGAGTAGAAAAAGCGGAGGATTATTTAAATTTCTAGCAGGAATTGGACTAGGAGTAGGAGCAGGAATGTTATTAGCTCCAAAAACAGGTGAAGAACTAAGAAAGGACTTAATGGATAAGTTAAATGAACTTCTTGAAAAGGCTAAAAAAGTTGATGTAAAAGAAGTTGGTGAAGACTTAAAGAAAAAAGTTGAAGATCTTAAAGACGAGTTAGCAGATTTAGATAAAGAAAAAGTATTATCAATTGCTAAGAAAAAAGGAGAAGAACTAAAAGTTAAAGCTAATGATCTTTGGGAATTAGCTAAAGAAAAAGGAACTCCAGTTGTTGAAAAGGCAGCTAAAGAAGTAAGAGAAAAAGCAATTGCTGTTACTAAAGATGTATTAAAGAAATTAGAAAAAGAAGGAACTAAATAGTTCTTTTTTTTACGGCTTGTTAATTAATTTGACAAGATAAATATTATTTAATATTATGGTATTGTCTAACTATCATATTTAACATATGGAGGAATATGTTAAAGTTAAAAAATATATGTAAATATTACAAAATAGGGAAGAAAAAAGAGGTAATACTAGATAATGTTAGTATTAATTTTCCATCTAAAGGACTCAATGTTATTTTGGGAGCTAGTGGAAGTGGTAAATCGACGCTTCTTAATATTATTGCAGGTAATATAGAAGCAGATAGTGGTGATATTTGGCTAGATAACCTATGTGTTAGTAAATTTAAGGATAGGGAATATGATGCTTATAGGACTAACATTGTAGGTAATATTTTTCAAGATTATAATCTAATTAATTACATGAATGTTTGGGATAATGTAATGATTAATTATAATGATGGTATTAGTAGGGAATCTGTAGAGACTCTTTTAAAACAATTACAAATATATGATAAGAAGGATATGCAGATAAATAAATTATCTGGAGGTGAAAGACAAAGAGTAGCTATTGCGAGGGCTCTTGTCAATAATCCTAAAATTATTTTATGCGATGAACCAACGGGAGCATTAGATTATCAAAATGGAATTATCGTTATGGATATTCTTAAGAAGATAGCGGATAATAAATTAGTAATTGTAGTTACTCACGATAATTATCTTGCCAATAAATATGCAGATAGAATTATTAGTATTAAAGATGGTAAATGTACTTGTTATGATGTTACGGATGATGAAGATAATACTAGTTTAGGGAAGACAAAGAAAAAGAGACTAATTAAGTTAGCACTTAAAAATTTAAGTAATAAAATGTTTAGAACGTTGCTGACATCTTTTAGTATTGCTCTTGGCTTTATCAGTATGTTTATGGTACTAGATTTATCATATAATTTTAATGATGAAATAGATAGGATGGAAGAAGATATTGTTTCTGTTTTTCCAATTACGATTAGTAATGGTGAATATTATGACGATGGTGATGATAAGTACGACAATGGATTACATATTAAGAATAAAAAGAAATATGAAAATATTATTACTAACGATTATTTAGATTATTTAAATGGGATAGATAAGATAAAATATAAGACATATGAATATGATATATCGATGCCGATTATTAGTGATAGATATAAGAGTATTCCCAATATTTACTTTAATGTGATACCTAGTAATGAATATATTATAGATAATTATGATATCCTATATGGAAGAATGATTCAAAATGATAATGAAATTATGTTAGTTACAGATAAAGATAATGGTATAGATAAGAAAATTCTTGAATACTTTAATATTAGCGATAAGGTATCAGCGAGTGATATTCTAGATAGAAATGTAAGAATAGCATTAAATGATGATTATTATATTAAGACAGATAATTATTATGTTTCTAATGGTAATTATAAGGAACTATATAATAAGAGTGATATATCTTTAAAGATTGTTGGTATTATTAAAGAAAAAGAAGATAATGGACTTGATAATGGCTTTTATTTCAGTGAGAATATTGTTGGTAAGATAATTGATGGAAATAAGGATAGTGAAATAGTAAAATATCAAAAAGAAGTGGATTATAATGTCTTAGGTTTAGATATTAAAAAAGAAGAGATGTTAAAATACTTAGGAAGTGATACACTACCTAGTAAGATAAATATCTATGTTAATAATCTATCTGATAAAGAAGAAGTAATTAAAAAGTTAGATGAATATACAGAAATAAAGTATAATGATCTTATGGAAAATGTTATTGATGTAGTCAAAAATTTTATTATGATTATCAGTGGAATACTACTGATATTTTCACTTGTCAGTTTAATAATATCTTTACTTCTTACCGGTATGCTTACTAGTGTAAGGGTACTAGAACAGAAGAAAGAGATTGGAATACTTAGAAGTTTAGGGGTAAGTAAAAAGAGAATTAGGGGATTATTTGGTACTGAAAATGGTATTATTGCGATAGTATCAAGTATGATGGGGATAATGATAATATATTTAATTAAAGATAAGATAAATACACTTCTCAATACATATGTTTCAGTGGATAATATATTTGATATGAACTATGTAATTCTTATATTTTTAATTATCTTTAATATGATAATTGTAAAGGTTTCGGGATTTATTCCTGCTAGAAGAGCTAGTAGAATGGAAATAGTTAAGTGTATTTATGATAAATAATCATAAAAAATACATAAAAATACTTGACTAGTTAATAATAATTTGATATTATTAATTCGTTCGTGAATTTAGGTTTTGTCTAATGACAAAACTTATATTTATCAGAGAAAATGAAACACCAGGGTATGTGCAAGAAGAAAACGTTGATTTATAAGTGAGAGGAGGATAATCAATGCCTACAGTTAATCAAATAATTAGAAAAGGTAGAGGAAGCAAAAGAAAGAAAAGTAAATCACCAGCTTTACAAGTTGGACTAAATACGATTGAAAGACATCAAACTAATCAAACTTCACCACAAAAGCGTGGAGTATGTACTAGGGTTGGTACAATGACACCAAAGAAACCAAACTCTGCTTTAAGAAAATATGCGAGAGTAAGATTATCTAATGGAATGGAAGTTACTTGTTATATTCCAGGAATTGGACATAACTTACAAGAACATAGTGTTGTTCTAATTAGAGGTGGCCGTGTTAAGGACT
>JAEEZV010000045.1 GCA_016291995.1 Caryophanales bacterium | reverse complement strand
TATGATAAAGATCCAGTTAGATTTATTCAAAATGCTTTAAGTCCTGCAAAAGATGTTGAAGTTAAGATTACAGATGAAAAGAATAGAGAAGCTCTTGCAATAGTTAATGATGATAATTCTTCTTTAGCTATCGGTAAAAAGGGACAAAATGTTAAATTAGCTTCTAGACTTACAAGATATAAGATTACTATTAAAAAAGCAGGAGAATTGAATGAAGAATAAAAAAATTCCAATGAGAAGTTGTGTAGTAACAAAAGAAAAGTTACCGAAAAATGAACTTCTTAGAATTGTTAGAACACCTGAAGGAAATGTAATGGTAGATCTAACAGGAAAAATGAATGGTAAAGGAGCATATATTAAAAAGGATATAGCTGTCTTAGAAAAATGTAAAAAGAGTAAAACATTAGATAGACTACTAGAGACAGAAATATCAACAAATATATATGATAGTATTGAAAAAATAATAAATAATTAGGAGGTGTTACATATGATGAGTGTTACAGAATATGCAGAAGATGTTAACAAGAGTATAGATGAGATTTTTAAACTTTGTAATAGCTTAGGTATTAATGTAAGTAATGAAGATGATATGCTTAGTGATGATGATATTATTCTTCTAGATAACGAGATTGCTAATAATGAAACTGATGAGGAAGAAGTAATTGATAATCAAGAAGATAACCTTGAAGATACTTTTGAAGAAGAAATCGAAGAAACTTATAAAGCAGAAATTAATGAAGTTAAAAGTGCTAATGCTAATAAAAAGAAAAAGAAAATTATTAAAGAAAATAATAGTGAAGCTTTTGCAAAGCAAAAGAAAGAAATGTATAAGCATAAAGAAAAATTGCAATCTAATATTAGTAATGATGATGAGACAATAGTTCTTTATACTGAAGGTATGAGTGTTAATGATTTTGCTAATGTTTTAGGTAAAAATGTTGCTGAAGTTATCAAAAAGTTAATGGGACTTGGAAAATTAATGAATCTAAATGCGGCCATTGATTTTGAAACTGCAGAAATACTTGCACTTGATTATGGTAAAACTTTGAAAAAGGATACAACAAGGGATGAATCTAATTTTGAAGAATTAGAAATTATTGATGATGAAAAGGATTTAGTAAGTCGTCCACCAGTAATTACAATTATGGGTCATGTCGATCATGGTAAAACTACTTTGCTTGATACGATCAGAAAAACTAATGTCGTGTCTTCAGAAGCAGGTGGAATTACACAACATATTGGTGCATATCAAATTAATTATAATGGTAGACCAATTACATTTATTGATACGCCAGGACATGCTGCATTTACAGAAATGAGAGCAAGAGGTGCTAGTGTTACCGATATAGTTATAATAATTGTGGCTGCTGATGATGGAGTTATGCCTCAAACAAAAGAAGCAATCGATCATGCTAAAGCGGCAGGAGTACCTATTGTTGTTGCAGTTAATAAAATTGATAAACCGGATGCTAATCCAGAACGTGTTATGACTGAAATGAGTCAAAATGGTATTACTCCAGACTCTTGGGGTGGAGATACATTATTTGTAAATATTTCAGCTAAGAATGGTGATGGTATTCCAGAATTACTAGAAAATTTACTTTTGATTAGTGATATGCAAGAATTAAAGGCCAATCCAAACAGATATGCTTCTGGTACTGTTATCGAAGCTAAGATGGATAAACAAGCCGGAGTTGTAGCAACATTACTAATTCAAAACGGTACACTTAGAATAGGTGATCCAATAGTTGTAGGTAATTATGCTGGAAAAGTTAGAACACTAAAGAATGATAGTGGTGAAGATTTAGCTTCAGCTGGACCTTCTATGCCGATATCTATTACCGGTATTAGTGAATGTCCTTCTGCTGGAGATAAATTTATGGCATTTGAAAGTGAAAGAAAAGCAAAAGCTATTTCAGAAGAAAGAATATTATCTGCTAAAAGAAAGAGTCAAGTTAGTACTACTTCTGTTTCTCTTGATGATTTATTTGGAAGAATCGAAGCTGGTGCTAAGGAAATTAATGTCATTTTAAAAGCTGATGTTAAAGGTAGTGAAGAAGCAGTTAAAAATTCTTTACTTAAACTTGATGTCGAAGGAATTAAGATTAATGTTATTAGAAGTAGCGTTGGTGCTATTACAGAAAGTGATATTGTTTTGGCTGCAGCATCTAACGCCTTAATAATTGGATTTAATATTAGACCAAATGCAAAGACTGTTGAATATGCTAAAGAAAAAGGTGTCGATATTAGATTATATAATATTATTTATAAAGTTGTTGAGGAAATGGAAGCAGCTATGAAAGGTAAGCTTGAACCAGAATACGAAGAAAAAGTATTAGGTCAAGCAGAAGTTAGAAAATTATTTAAATTTTCAAAAGTTGGAACAATTGCTGGATCATATATTACTGATGGTGTAATTAAGAGAGATGCTAAAGCGAGAGTTATTCGTGATGGTATAGTTATATATGATGGAAATATTGGTTCAATAGCTAGAGAAAAAGACCAAGTTAAAGAAGTAAAACAAGGTCTTGAGTGTGGTATTACAATAGAGAACTTTAATGATATAAAAGAGAATGATATTATCGAAGCATATGAAATTGTGGAGATTAGGAGGTAAAATATGAGTTTTCAAAGTTTAAGAGAAGAAGAAAAAGTTAAAAAGGGATTGGTTGCTGGTTACAATGCTAAAATCATTGAGGAAGATGCGCGTAGAGAAAAAGATCGCGAAAAAATGGCTATCTCTCGTGAGCTAGATAGAAGAGCTTATGAAAAGGGAGAAGAATGGTTTAAAAGTGGTTTGACACTTGAAGATGCGGATGAAAAACTAAAAAACAACAAATCTTTTGTTTATGGTTTTGAAAGAGGTAAAAGATTAGCTTTTATTGCAGAACTCAAAGGTAATGATCAAAAGAAAAGATAATAGATTGGAGATTTATTATGAATGTTAAATTAGAGAGATTAAATACAGCCTTTGTAGAAAAAATTAGTGAAATTATTCATAATGATATTAAAGATGCAGATGTTAATATGGTTACTATAACTGATGCAAGAATAACAAATGATTTATCTTTTGCTAAAATATATTTTACAACTTTAGATGATGATAGAAAGAAAGTCTTAAAGGCACTTAATAAAGCTAGTCCTTTTATTAGAAGTGAACTATGTGAAAAAGTAAAAATTAGAAAGATGCCAGAAATAACTTTCGTATATGATGAATCAATCGAATATGGTAATAAAATTGAAAAAATTATTGAGAGGTTAAATAATGAAAGAGAAGATATGGAATAAAATAATGGATAGTAATTCCATATTACTACTGACACATGAGAATCCTGATGGAGATGCCATTGGATCTGTTATGGCCCTATATGAAGTTTTAAAATCATATGATAAAAAGGTTACAGCAGTTATACCTGTCGTTCCACCAGTATTTGATTACTTAGATTCTATTTCTGAAACAAAAAGAAAGGCTAATGAAAGCTTTGATTTGGCAATTGTCGTAGACTGTGCTAAGTTAGATAGAGTTGGTCAAACAAATAAAGAATTTGAACATGCTTCTTTTTCTATTAATATAGATCATCATGCCACAAATTCTTCTTTTGCTGATTTAAATTACATAGAAGGTGATGTGTCATCTTGTTGTCAAGTCCTATACTATCTTTTTAAGGATTGGAAATGTCAATTAAATACAATTGTTGGTAATGCTCTTGTAACAGGGATGCTTACAGATACAAATGGTTTTTCTAATAACGATGTCGATAAAAAAACCTTCTTAATGGCTGCAGATATGACAGATCTTAATGTAAATATAAATAAAATTTGTTATTTGGCATTATCAAAAAAGAATACAGCACAACATCTACTTATGAAAATGGCATTAGATAGGCTAGAATTCTTTGATGATGGTAAGATCGCTTTTACGTACGTATCAAAAGAAGATTTAGATAATGTTGGAGCTAAGCCAGGAGATCATGAAGGTCTAGTCAACCTAGGTAGAAATATCGAAGGTGTTGAGGTTTCAGTATTCATGAGAGAAGATGATGGCTATAAAATTTCACTTAGATCTACTGGAGCGGTTGATGTAAGCAAAGTAGCAGTTAAATTTAATGGTGGCGGTCATAAGGCAGCGGCCGGAATAAAGATTTACGGTGAATTTAAAGAGACAAAAAATGCTGTTATTGATGAAATTATAAAGGAAATTAATTCAAATGAACGGGATTCTGATAATCAACAAAAAATTAGGATACACAAGTAGAGATGTTGTAAACAAAGTTTGCAAGTGCTTAAATACTAAAAAGGTAGGACATACCGGTACACTCGATCCAAAAGCTAGTGGGGTATTAGTTTTATGCGTTGGTAATGCCCTTAAAATTTGTGAACTATTACAGAATAATGAAAAAGAATATGTAGCCGAGGTAATATTAGGTATAAGTACAGATACTTTGGATATGGACTTTAATGCAACTATTCTTGAAGATGTAAAAGTAGATGTGTCCAATGATGAGATATATAATGCAGTAACTTCATTTAAGGGAAAATATCTACAGGAAGTACCAATGTATTCTTCTGTAAAAGTAAATGGTAGAAAATTATATGAATATGCTAGAAATAATATACCTGTTACAGTTCCTAAAAAAGAAGTTGAAATCAAAAATATTGAAATTATTGATAATATTAGATGTGTAAACAATAAAATTTATTTTACAATAAAAACAACTGTTAGTAAGGGAACTTATATCAGAGCTTTAATTAGAGACATTGGAAACAAACTTGGTGTTCCTGCTGTTATGAATAGTTTAGTAAGAACGAGACAAGGTAATTTTAGTATTGAAGATAGTTATACTTTGGATGATATAGAAAAAGATAATTATAAATTAATTTCAATTAAAGATGCTCTTAATATTAGATGTATCAATGTTGATGATGAAAAAGCAAAAAAAATTAGAAATGGTGTCAGATTAAATAAATTCTTTGATGATGAATATGCACTTTTATTACATAATGGTGTAGAAATTGCAATTTATAAAAATTGGGATGATTTAGCCATTCCATATAAAGTTTTTTAGATATAACAATGTTATATCTTTTTTTATTTATTGACTTTTATATATACTTATGATAATTTTTTTATAGAGGTGATAGCATGGGTTATTACGCTAAAGATGGTAGTTACGTGCGTGATGCTAGTGATTATTCTTTACCTAACCAAAGTTATGGAGATGCCGTTAGAACAACTGGTGCGCCTTCATATGATGAAAGGGTTAGGGATTCTGAAATGCAACATAATATTGGCGAAACTATTAGATCAACTGGTGGTCCTTCTTTTGATGAGAGAGTTAGAGATAGCGAGGCACAAAGAAATTTAAATCGTTTTGGTGCTCCGATAAAAACTACAGGAGGACCTGGTTTTCAAGAGAGAATGAGTGATTCAGAAATGATTGCGGCAGAAAGCAGGAGACGTGATCAAGATAAAACTATTTTATTAAATAGTCTTATGACTAATTTACCAGAAAATAGTGACGAATTAAAACTTGCATTAGAAGGATTAGATTTACGTTTAGACTTTATGAAAAAACTAGTAGACAACTATTATTGGAAATTTATGAGAACATGTAACGAATATAAAAGTGATTTTTCTGAAGAAGCTAGCGCTGAGATTAACCAAAGTCTAGCTACATTATTAAATTTAGTTGAAACGTTAAAATCTTGTGGTTATAATTTTGGTAGCGATATAAATAGTTATAAGTCTGGTGGTTATGATCCATACAAACCTGACATTAATTTAAACGATGTACAATCAATGATGTTTAGGAGAAAAAGAAATGGTGCTAATGTACAAATTGGCAGTCCTAAAGACTACTATCAAGATGAAAATCAACCAACATATGATGCTGTAGACATGGTTAATTGTGTTAACAAGCATCTTGAAAACTATCAAAATATGGACTATCTTTGGGAAAAATATTGCGCTAGTGCAATGTCTCAAGATATGGGACAATCAAGATAAAAAAGCCTTTTGGCTTTTTTTATTTACTAATTTTTGATATAATATGTTTGATGAGGTGACATGATGAAACTAACAAAAGATGTAATAAAAGAAATATCAAGGATTAAAAATGAACCAAATTGGATGCTAGATTTTAGACTTAATGCATTTGAATGCTTTTCTAAAATGGATAATCCTGATTTTGGACCTAAAATTAATATAGATTTTGATTCAATTACTTATTATAAAAAACGTGAGAATGAACTTACTAACGATTGGGAAAAAATTAGTTGTTCAATACGTAATGAATTTAAAGATTTAGGTGTAATTGATGCTGAAAATAAATATTTAGATGGAATGGGTGCACAATATGATAGTGAAGTAATATATCATAATATGATTAGTGAACTAGAAAAAAAGAATGTTATTTTCTTAGATACTGATAGTGCATTAAAAAAATATCCAGATTTATTTAAAAAATATTTCAATCATTTAGTAAAATATAATGAAAACAAATATACTGCATTAAATGGAGCAGTATGGAGTGGTGGAACATTTATATATATTCCTAAGAACACTAAACTAGATAGACCTTTACAAAGTTATTTTAGAATTAACAGTAAAAATATGGGTCAATTTGAAAGAACTTTGATTATCGTCGATGATGATAGCGAATTACATTATATCGAGGGATGTACAGCTCCCACGTATACCGAAGATGCATTGCATGCTGCTGTCGTAGAAATATTTGTTGGAAAGAATGCTAAATGCCGATATACTACAATTCAAAACTGGTCTAATGATGTATACAATTTAGTTACTAAGAGAGCTATTGTGGAAGAAAATGGACTAATGGAATGGATTGATGGCAACGTTGGTGCTGGTACTAACATGAAGTATCCTTGCTGTGTACTAAACGGTGAAGGAGCTAGAGGAAGTTGTATAACAGTTGCAGCTGCTGGGAAAGATCAAATACAGGATACAGGTGCTAGAATGATTCATTTAGCTCCGAATACCAAAAGTAATATTGTTTCTAAATCAATCGCTTCAAACGGTGGAAATGCAACTTACCGAGGAACAGTTAGAATTGCTAAAAACGCTGTTAATTCTATAAGTAATGTAAAATGCGATACGATTATTTTGGACGAGAAATCAAAAAGCGATACAATTCCTAAAAATATTGTTCTAAATAATAGTTCTTATTTAGAGCATGAGGCTACAGTATCTAAGATTGAAGAAGATAAACTATTCTATCTTATGAGCAGAGGAATTGATGAAGATAAAGCAAAAGAATTAATCATTTTGGGATTTGTAAATGCTTTTAGAGAAGAATTACCAATGGAATATGCGGTAGAGTTAAATAGATTGCTTTCTATGACAATTGGAGGAGTATAATGAAAAAAGTTTTATTAGTATTACTTGTATTATTACTTATGTTTGGTGGATATCTACTATTTGATTCAATAGGCAATAAGGGCATTCCAAAATTAGATGTAGAATCAGATAAAGTTGCTATTAATAAATTATATATTTATGGAAACCACTTAAACATGACCGGGGATATTAGTAATATTAAAGGTTATAATTTAGATTTGGTTTTATATAATGGTGAATTTATTAATTATGGCATAAATGATTTACGTAATACTTTTGTATTATCTAATGAAGTAAACCGTGGCATAAAATTAGAAAGCATACCTGAAGGAAAATATTATGTTTTTCTTAGAAATACTGCTAAGACAGAAAATGATGAAGATGTATATAAATATTATGCATTAGATAATAAAAGCGGTTATGATGAAACTATTTATTATACTTTTAGCAATAAGAATGATAAAATTGTGATCAATAGTGATGAAGAATACGGTACATTGCTAATAGATGTTACTGAAAATAAAGATGATGGGATATATGATGTCGTTATAGATCCAGGACATGGTGGATACGACACAGGAGCTTCAAAAGGTAATTATAAGGAATCAGAAATGACTATTGAAGTGGCTCTAAAAGTAGCGGAAGAGCTTGAAAAGTATGGAATTAAAGCCAAAATCACAAGAGAAAAAGGCCAATTAGCTAATGATGAAAAACTAAATGATTATGGCCTACATGGTCGTTGTGTTCTGCCACATGAAGTAAATGCTAAATATGTTTTATCAATCCATATGAATAGTAATGCATATTCATCAGTACATGGTTTAGAAGTATATACAGCCGATAATATAGATTATTCTTTTGCAAAAGATTTAGCAAAAAATATTACTGATACTGTGGGAATAAGCTATTCAAACAATAAAGTTAATAGAGTATACACTGGTGTATATACGAGAACATTTACTGAAAGAGATGTAGCAAGTTCTGTTGAAGAATACAAGAAAAAAGGTTTAGTACCATATGATTTTTCAACTGATTCAAACTATTATTTTATGATTAGAGAACCCGGTTCTATTGTTACTGGGGCATATGTAGATGATAGAAATCCTGAAAAAGATGGTAATCCATATGTTAAAAGTAATGTTGGGGTAGAATCTTATATTCTAGAACTTGGTTTTTTAACTAATCCAAGCGATTTAGAAATACTGGCTAATAATGCTGATACATATGCTAAAGCTATCGCAAGTTCTTTTAAAAAAGTATATGATGGAGAATATTAATGTCAAATTTGTGTTAAATTTATAAAAAGTCAATTTTGTGATTGACTTTTTTTGTTTTTATAAACTTTTTAATAAATTTCATATTCTTACCTACATTTATTAATAATGTGTCTTTTTTATTTTATCAATATTTTCATTTGTTAAAAATTTTTCACTCTCTCTTTTTGTTTTATGTTTTTTGCAATTTGTTCTTAGTTTTTAACAATGTTATATTCACCGTGAAAGGAGGAATTATGTTAAATCAAATAATACTTGTGGGAAGATTGGTTAGAACGCCAGAGCTTTTTGAAACAGAAAAAGGATTACATGGTTCTTTTATTACCTTAGCGGTGGCAAGGAGTTTTAAAAATTCTGACGGAGAATATGATACCGATTTTCTTGATTGTTCTTTATGGACCAATGTAGCAGAAAATACAGCTGAATACTGTAAGGCTGGAGATATTATTGGTATACGTGGAAGAGTTCAATCAAAAATAGTACTAAACGAAGATGGAAGTAAGACAAAACAGATGGAAATTATCGCTGACAGAGTTACTTTCTTATCTTCTGGCAAAGGAAACAAGGAAGTAGACGATGAAGAAGTAACATCTGCTTCTGAAGATAGTACGGACAATGCCGATAGTGATAAAGGCAATAAAAAGAAAAAATAATTTTGACAATATGGAGGATTAGGAATTATGATTTTAGGGTATAGAATTAGAAAACTAAGAAAGGATAACAATATGAGTCAAGCAGATTTAGGTAAACGCTTAGGTATTTCTAAAGTATCTGTTTCTGGATACGAAAAAGGAACTAGAAAGCCTGGAATAAAAGTTCTTATTAGGCTTTTAGATACGTTTGATGTTTCGGCAGATTATCTTTTAGGGAGGGAAATTAATGCCGTTTGTGAAGATGAAGGAGAAAAAGAAATTCTTCTTTCTTCAATGGATATTAAAATTATCAACGAAATTAAAGCAAGGCCAAATTTATATAATGAAATTTTAGAAGATCCAAAAAGATTTTTCGCTATAACTAATAAAAAAAATATTTAATATGCATTTTTTATGGTATAATACTTTCAAGGAAGTGAGAACATGATAGATGTTAAAGACTTATTTAAAAGTGATTATATCAATAAAAAGGTAACTGTTAGTGGTTGGATTAGAAACCATCGTAAACAAAAAGAATTTGGTTTTATCGATTTTAATGACGGAACTTTTTTCAAAAACTTACAAGTTGTTTATGATAACAGTTTAGATAACTTTGAAGATATTCAAAAATTACATATTGGTAGTGCTATTACTGTAACTGGTAAGATTATTAAATCTGAAGGTGCTGGTCAAGATATTGAAATGAAACTTGAAAGTTTTGTTCTAGAAGGTGATTGTCCTACAGAATATCCATTACAAGCAAAAGGAAGACCTACAAGAGAATTTTTAAGAGAAATTGCTTATTTAAGACCAAGAACAAACTTATTTAATGCTGTGTTTAGAGTTAGAAGTCTTGCTGCTTATGCAATCCATAAATATTTTCAAGATAACGGATTTATTTATTTTCACTCACCAATTATAACTGCTAGTGACTGTGAAGGCGCTGGAGAAATGTTCCAAGTTACAACACTTGATTTAAACAAAATTGCAGAGTCTGGAAAAATAGATTATTCAAAGGACTTTTTTGGAAAGCCTGCTGCACTTACAGTAAGTGGACAACTACAAGGAGAAACTTACGCATTAGCTTATAAAAAAATATATACATTTGGACCTACTTTTAGAGCAGAAAACTCAAATACTAAAACGCATGCTTCTGAATTTTGGATGATTGAACCTGAAATGGCTTTTTGCGATTTAAACGGTGATATGGATGTCATGGAGGGAATGTTAAAATTCGTTGTAAAGTATGTTCTTGATAATGCTAAAGAAGAAATGGAATTTTTTGATAAATTTGTTGAAAAAGGACTTATTGAAAAATTAACAAAACTAGTTAATAGTCATTTTACAAGAGTTACGCACGAAGAAGTAATCACAATTCTTAAGGAAGCTAAAGTTAAATGGGAATTTCCACCAGAATATGGTGAAGATATTGCAAGAGAGCATGAAAAATATATTACTGAGCACTTTGGCGGACCAGTATTTATTACAAATTGGCCAAAAGATATCAAAGCATTTTACATGAAACAAAACCCAGATAACAAGACTGTTGCTGCCGTTGACTTAGAAGTTCCTGGTGCTGGAGAACTTATGGGAGGAAGTCAAAGAGAAGAAGATTACGACAAACTTCTAAAGCGTATCAAAGAATTAGGAATGGAAGAAAAAGATTTCGAATGGTATTTGAATCTTAGAAGATTCGGTGGATGTGTTCATGCTGGATTCGGAATGGGATTTGAAAGATTACTAATATATTTGACCGGGGTAGATAATATAAGGGATGTAATTCCTTATCCTAGAACACCTGGAAACTGTGATTTTTAAAGAAGGATATTCCTTCTTTTTTTGGTAAATTTTACTTATTATTTTTGTTATTAATAGGGGAATAATACTAATAAAAGGAGGTAATATGAAAAAAATATTGTTTTTATCAATTATTATGGTTACCATATTGTCAGGTTGTGATGCTTCAGCAATGAAGACAATGTCTTGTACTTATGATAATACCTATGCCGGAATAAACACTAGGGTCATTTACGATGTTGACTATCAAGATAGTGAGGTTAAAAAACTTCGCATTACTTATAAATATCATAACTACATAGTAAACGATACTGATGGAGATGGGACGGAAGATATGGATGGAGTAGGTACTGGAACTGATGGCACAACAAACGATACGCAACAGGATAAAGATGGAATTATTGATGGAATAATAGGTAGTGCTATCGATGGGACTATTTCTGGCGTATATAATACTATTTTAGACATCTCTGGACTAAAAGATAGACACGCTGTTGTAAGAGACACTTATGGTAATATTCCTGGCTTTTCTATTCAAAATACAAGTGACCTAACTGATAATGATTATACTGTGTCATACATCATAGATTATGATACAATAAGTGACGATGATTTAACTACTTTAAACCTATCACGTGATATCGATACATTAAAAAGTAATTACGTTTCACAAGGATTAATTTGTGAATAGTAATTCTTTTTTTATTTGTTGAATATTAGCCCTTTTTATTATATAATTATGAATGTAGAGAGGTGCTTTTATGGATAAATTTAAAACAATGGATGCTAACGAAGCAGTAAGTAATGTAGCATATAAATTCAGTGAATTATGTGGAATATATCCAATTACGCCAGCTTCACCAATGGCGGAAAAAGTGGATATCTTATCAAATGGTGATAACTATAATTATTGGGGAAATAAAGTAAAAGTAATTGAAATGCAATCAGAAGCTGGAGCAGTTGCTCTTGTGCATGGTGCTCTTCAATCTGGTATTTTGTCTACGACATTTACAGCTAGTCAAGGACTTCTTTTAATGATTCCTACGCTATATAAAATGTCTGGAGAAATGTTACCGGCTGTTTTACACGTTGCAGCAAGAAGCCTAGCAACACATGCTCTTAGCATTTTTGGTGATCATCAAGACATATATGCTGTTAGACAAACCGGTGTATGCATGCTTGCTTCAGCTAATCCACAGGATGCATACGAAATGGCTGCTATAGCACATTTATCTGCTATTAAAACGTCATTACCTTTTGTTAATTTCTTTGATGGATTTAGAACAAGTCATGAAATAGATAAAATTAAATTACTAGATTATGATAGAGTGGGTAAATTAATCGATAAGAAGGCACTTCTAGATTTTAGAAATAGAGCTATGAATAACGAAAACTTTAATACTAGAGGAACTGCTCAAAACGATGATATTTATTTTCAAAATGCCGAAGCGAGAAATAATGATTATAAAAACGCTGTTCAAGTTGTCGAAAATTACATGAAGGAATTAAATAGTATCACTGGAAACGATTTTAAACCATTCAATTACTACGGGGCAAAAGATGCTGAAAGTATTATTATTGCAATGGGTAGCGTTACAGATACTATTAGAGAGACCATAAAATATCTAAATAGTTGTGGCAAAAAGTATGGTATGGTAGAAGTACATTTATATAGACCATTTAGTAATGAACATTTACTAAATGTTATTCCTAAAACAGTTAAAAAGGTTGCTGTATTAGATAGAACTAAAGAGCCTGCTGCTAGCGGTGAACCATTATACCTAGATGTTATGGCGGCACTTAATGGTAAAAATATGATGATTATTGGTGGTAGATATGGTCTTTCTTCAAAAGATACAACTCCTTCAATGATAAAAGCCGTTTTTGATTTCTTAAATAGCAAACGTGCTCATCACAACTTTACAATTGGTATTAAAGACGATGTAACAAATCTAAGTCTATATCCTGATGATTCTTTTGTAATTCCAAATAATATTACTGAGTTTTTAATATATGGATATGGTTCAGATGGAATGGTTTCCACATCAAAAGATATTATTAAAATTATCGGAGATCATACTAACAAATATGTACAAGGCTATTTCCAATATGATTCAAAAAAATCTGGCGGTGTAACTAGAAGTCATATGCGTATTTCTGATAAAGTAATCAACATGCCATATTATGTCAATAATCCTTCTTTGGTTGTTGTTTCAAAAGAGGAATATATTTATAAGTACGATGTAATTAGCAATTTATCGGATGGTGGAACACTATTCTTAAATACAAAACTTGAAAAAGATAAATTAGTTGCCTCTTTACCTAACAAAGTTAAATATTTATTGGCAAAGAAAAATATTAATCTTGTGATAATTGATGCTTATAGTTTAGTTAATAGACTAGGCCTTAAAAACAAGATTAGTACATGCATGGAAGTTTGTATATTTGATATTATTAAAATATTAAAAATTGATGAAATCAAGAAAATTATGAAAGAGACCAACGAAAAGAGATTTGCTCATAAGGGTGAAGAAGTAGTTGAAGTTAACAACAAGATTGTTGATGAAGCTATTCCAAATATGCAAAAAATTGAAGTTTT
>JAEEZV010000044.1 GCA_016291995.1 Caryophanales bacterium | reverse complement strand
TCATTACTATCTGTCATTGATTACTTAAATATTGGATCAAAAGATAGTTATTTAAATAATAAAGAATATTACTATCTAAATAATACTAATAGTAAAAGCCAAGCATGGTATGTTACCGATAGCGGTACTACTTCCCTTACTAGTGGTAATGATATTATCGGTATTAGACCAGTTGTCACAATCAAGGCAAACATTGATTATGTAAGTGGTGATGGTTCTAAAACTAAGCCTTATATGATTGAAGATAAAAGTGGTTTATTTGGTAGTTATGTAAAACTAGGTGAAGATATCTGGCGTATATATCAAATAAATGATAAAGATGTAAGACTAGTCTTAAATGATTACTTAAAAGTTAATGGTGAGAATTTAAAATATATCTATTCAAAGTCAAGTTCATATCATGATGATACAAAATATGGTAGCATTGCTTACTACTTAAATCATGATTTTCTAAATAGCTTATCATATAAAGATAAAATACAAGAATTAAGTTGGTCTAATGGTTACTACAGTAGTAGTTCAGATTGGGATTATACAACTGCTCTTAAATCAACTATTGAAACAAAAGTAACACTTATGAGTATCGGAGATATTATTGTTAACCCAGATTTAGGAAATTATTTTACGACAACTGGTACTAGCAATAAAGGTGGTATGGTATATTCCATAACTGATAACAAAAAATTATTTGCTAAATCTATCTCCTCATCTGTTTATGTTGTTCCAACAATTAGTTTAGATAAAGAATTATTAACTAAAGGAAATGGTACTAAAGATAGTCCATTTGAAATGGAGTAATGCTATGAGTAAAATTAAAAAGAGAAAAATAAAAAAATTGACTATTATCTGTATCGTTTTAGACTTACTAGGCATCGCTGGCTTTGTCATGATGTATGGTCCTTGGGATGCCGTAAGAAACTTCTATGTTACCACAGCTATGAAAACAATGAGTCATAAATATTTTGCTAGAATTTTCTATAGTCAAGAAACTATTGATAAAATAATGTCAAGTAACTACTTCGTAGAAATTACTGAAGAAGTTGTCTTAGATGATATCATCATCGATACCAAACCAAAAGATAAATATGATAATCCATATGATGAAGAAGTATTAACACGTGATCCAGGTAATGATGATTATAAAATTATAAATCTTAAAGTAGGTATTTCTAAAGGTTATCTTGTAGCTATTTATAAGCCTGAAAAAGTAACTTTAATTAGATCACAAAAATTTAATGTCGGTCGATATGGTGAACAAGTAACAACAATGTGTAAAAGATACAACGCATCAGTTTGTATCAATGGTGGTGGCTTTGAAGATCCAACAGGAACAGGTTCTGATAGACCACTTGGCTATGTTATCGATAAGGGTGAAATTGCTTGGCCCGCAACCGGCTACAGTGAACAACGTGGTGATTTAATTGGTTTCAACGAAGAAGGTAAACTATTACTATTATCCCAAGCAACTGGTGAAGAAGCCTTAGCTGCTGGTATGGTTTCAGGATTAGAATTTGGTCCATTCTTAATTGTTAATGGTACTCCAATTGAAATAGTCGGAGATCCATGGGGTAAATCTCCAAGAGTAGCTATCGGTCAAAGAAAAGATGGTGTTGTATTGTTCTTAGTTATCGATGGTGAAAACTATATCGATGGTGCATCTTTAAGTGATGTCGTTGAAACATTACAAAAGTATGGTGCCTATAATGCTGCTAACCTAGATGGTGGACATTCATCAAGCTTAGCTGTCGAAGGTAAATTATACAATAACCCACCAGCCATTGCCAAAAGACAAGGCGGTAGATATGTTGTTACCGGTTTTGGATTATTAAAATAAAAACTTCAGATTACTCTGAAGTTTTTTTCTTATTACCTATTCCATAATGTTCACGCACTAATGCTTCAATTTCATTTCTAAAATCTTTATTGCTCTTAAATAAAAGTTTAGCATTTTCTCTACCTTGAGCAAGTTTTTCACCCTTGTATGAATACCAAGCTCCACTCTTCTCAATTATATTTGCATCTGCCGCTAAATCGACAAGTTCACCAGTTTGACTTATTCCTTCACCATACATAATGTCTACAGCTGCTGTTTTAAATGGTGGAGCAACTTTATTCTTAACAACTTTAATAACTGTTCTATTTCCAATTACATCTGCTCCATTTTTAATTTGTTCACCTCTTCTAATATCTAGTCTTACAGATGAATAATATTTAAGAGCCTTTCCGCCAGGAGTTGTCTCAGGATTACCAAACATAACTCCTACTTTCTCACGTAATTGATTAATAAATATCACAATAGTTTGTGTCTTATTGATAGATCCAGATAATTTTCTTAAAGCTTGTGACATAAGTCTTGCTTGAAGGCCCACATGAGAGTCACCCATCTCACCATCAATTTCAGCTTGTGGCACAAGTGCTGCTACTGAATCGATAACGATAATATTTACTGCCTCGCTCTTAACAAGTGCATCACATATTTCTAGTGCTTGTTCACCTGTATCAGGTTGGCTAAGTAATAACTCATCGATATTAACTCCTAAATTACCCGCATATACTGGATCTAGTGAATGTTCCGCATCGATAAATGCCGCTCTTCCACCAGTCTTCTGTACTTCCGCAATTGCATGTAATGCAAATGTCGTCTTTCCAGATGATTCTGGTCCATATATTTCAATTATTCTTCCCTTAGGATAACCACCTACCCCAAGAGCTATATCTAAGGAAATAGATCCACTGGATACCACATCTATTTCCATTTTCTTTTGATCCCCTAATTTCATAATTGCGCCCTTACCAAATTGCTTTTCAATATCAGCTAATACTTGTTCTAAGGCTTTGTCTTTTTCTACTGTTTTGCTCATTATATCCTCCCTTATCAGTACATTCTAATTATATAATGCTTTTTTTTATTTGTCAATACTTTTTACAAACAATTGTTTGCAAAATTCTGCACTATCCACCATGCATTTTTTAAATATATGCATATAAATTTATTCAAATATTAAAAAAAACTATATATTATATAGTTTTCTTAATATTTAGTTATCAATAATAATACTTGCTGTTACATCTCCAGTAACATTTACAGTAGTGTAAACCATATCTAATATCTTGTATATTCCACTATAAAATCCTATAAAAGCAAGCGGTATATTGAACATCGATAAATATGTTGCCCCAATGACAATTCCCCCACCAGGTATCCCTGGAGCTCCCATATTAATAAGTGTCGCACTAACAAGCATTAGTAGATACATTGGTAATGTCATCTCTATTCCATATAGTTCCATTGAAAATATTCCAAGTAGTGCAAATGCTACCGCTCCACCACACATATTAATTGTCGAACCTAAAGGACATACCATATCGGTAACATTATCACTAATCTTAAAGTCTTCCTTACATACCTTCATTGTCGTAGGTAATGTTGCTGCTGATGAACATGTTGATAGTGAAATAACCCAAACCTTTACTATCTTTTTAATATACTCTATTGGATTAACTTTTCCTAATAACCAAGCTGGTAATATCATTACCAGAATTAATACTACTAATGAAGATAGATAAGCTACTCCAATATATTTTAATCCATATTCTAATATTATTACCTTATAATTGGCAATAGCACTTCCTAATAAAGAAAATACTGCTAGTGGTGTAAATAACATTACTATATCTAATAATTTATACAATATCTCTTTAAGACCATCTACAACTTTAATAACAGCATCTCCATTTTTTACTTTTAGGCATAAACTACCAAAAAGAAATGAAATTATTAGACAAGCAAACATTGACTTCGTCTGAAACAAATCACTCAAATTACTTGGAAACATATTAGTAAGTATTTGTCCAAATTCTAAATTAGCTACTTCTCCATTCCAACTAACTGTATCAAATATGAAATTCTCTCCAAGTCTAATCAAACAAACTATTCCGCTAGTTATTAAGAAAGATACCGTAAACATTAAAACAAATACTAGTATCGTCTTAAATAGCTTTTTAGAATCCAATTTCTTAAAATTATATACTGATACCATTACTGTTGTAAATATTAGTGGTACAACCATTAACTTTAAAACATTTAGGTATATTGCTCCGATAAATGATAAACTATTAACAAGTTTTGGTAATAAAAGTCCACATACTATTGCTAAAAGTATTGAAGCTATCATTATAAGCCCACTATATTTTTTATTTTTCATAATACTTGTTTATCCTTTCTATTGCTTCATCTATAACACCTTTAGATGCTAGTGCTGATACTCTAAAATACTTATCCCCATTACTTCCAAATATAATTCCTGGAATAATTATAATATTTAATTTTTCTAAAAAGAAATCAAAGAATTCCCAAGAATCCATTCCATCCTTTGTCTTTATCCAAAGGAATGGTGAATCAATTCCTCCATATACACTATATCCATTATTTTCAAATACTCTTCTTAATTTCTTAGCACCTTCAAGATAATCATCAATATTTTTCTTTATTTCTTTTTTTGCGCTATCAGAATATACTTCCATAGCACCCTTCTGAACAATATAATCTGCTCCATTAAATCTATTTATAGTTCTATTCTTCCAATAATAATTAATATCTTTATCTATTTCATTTGGAATAATATAATAAGAGCATCTTAATCCTGTAAAACTAGCTACCTTAGAAAAACTTCTAAATTCGATAGCTACTTCTTTAGCTCCATCAATCTCATATATTGATCTAGGAACATTCTCAGATCTAATAAATGCATTATATACATTGTCATATAAGATAACTGCTTTATTCTCTTTAGCATACCTAATCCATTTTTCTAAATCATCATATGTATAACAAGTACCCGTTGGATTACTTGGTGAACATATATAGATAATATCATATTTTTCCTTAGGTATAGTCGGTATAAAATTATTATCTTCATTACAGTCTAAGCATGTTATATTTCTATTAAGTATTTTAGCTCCCGCCATGTATATTGGATACATTGGATCACTAACACATATTTTAGAATCAATATCAAATAATTCTAATATATTCGTAGAGTCACTCTTTGTCCCATTAGATATATATATTTCATCTCTTGTAAAGCCAAAATCTTTATATTCGTTCTCTAATATAACATCTTTTAAAAAATCATAACCATAATATGCCCCATATCCCTTAAATGTTTCCATATTTGCCTGGTCATCAACTGCCTTATGCATTGCTTCAATAATTGACTTTACAACTGGCTTAGATACATCTCCTACACCAAGTGATATTATTTTATTATCTGGATGCTTTTCTTTATATTTATTTACTTTTTCCGTAACATTATAAAATGTATTATCACTAAAAGAATATAAATTAGAATTTAATTTCATCCTAAATCATCCCCTCAAAACGCACCTCTAATATATCAAATTATTTAATTTTTAGCAAGAAAAAAATATCTTGTTTCCAAGATATCTTAATCTAAATATTTAAGTAAATCGTAGAATATTATATTATTAGATATTTCAATGATCTTATCCACATATTCTCTTCTTGTACTAATATAATCATCCGGTATAATACCCGTAGATATCGTATATGCTTCACCATTTCTAGCACTATAATATATCTTATCTGTAATGAATGATGCATCATTTAAAACAACTATTGCATCTTCTTTACTTACACTCATTATATCTCTACCTAATGAATACTTATTATTAATATTTAACATATTACCTAAAGTAGGCATAACATCTATCATACCCATTGGCTTATCGATAACAACGTTCTTTACACTATCCTTACTCCAGATAATAAAAGGTACTCTTTTCATTATTTCATAATCATACTCATTAAATTCTACATATTCAGGATCTTCTTCTGTTCTAACTCTGCCTGTAACTGGATCATAATTATATAAATAATTGGTTTGATTATATCCTGCTCTAGCATCATGATCTCCGTATATAATTACAACTGTATTTTCAAGAAGTCCTGCCGCGTCCATATCATTAATAAATTCACCAATAGCCTCGTCCATATAATTGACAGACATAATATATTTTCCAATAATACTATCAGCTAAATAAGTAGATTGAACAGTCTCTCCATCCACTTCAACATACTGTGTCAAATCAAAATCACTATATTCTGCTGCTTCTCTCCATGGCGTATGATTAGTAAGAGTTATCAATGTACCATAGAATGGTTCACCCATTTCTTCTTTTATTTCACCAATTTTTGGTACAACTTGTCTAAAGAATGATTTGTCAGATAATCCTAATCCATATACTTCATCTATTTCAAAAGAATCCTTTGCATAAAAGTTATCATATCCCATGCTCGCATGCATTAATCTTCTATTCCAAAAATCTCCATCATTACCATGCATACTAAAAACATAATATCCCTTATCATGAAGAAGACTTTGCATAGTCATAAATTTATTATTGTAATAATTTACAAAAACAGTTCCATTATTTGACGGCATTAATCCTGTCGCATATGTAAACTCCGTATCACTACTTGTTCCTACCCCTACTTCAGCATAAAAATTATTAAAGTATATTCCTTCACTAGCCATCTTACTAATATTTGGTGCCACTTTCTTTCCATTAAATTCCATATCTAATAGAAATGACATCAAACTTTCTGCATGAATAGCTATCACATTTTTACCTTCAAAGATACCGGTATATTCATTAATAACTTTTGTATTTGTATTTTCTTCATAATACTTCTTCGTATCTGATAATGCCTTATCATAACCAAAGAAATTATTGATTGTTGGTGTTAAGCTTTGAAATATATCATCAAATTGATATATATATACCCCAAAATTATTAACCACTGATACCCTATTCCAAAACTTAAATAACCTACTGAAAGAATAATATGGTGGTAATGCTGAACCTATTCCAATTATTACAAGAGATAACACTAAACTAGATTTGAAACCTTGTTTATTTTCTTCCTTATCCTTAAATTTCTTAACCACAAAAATAATTGCTGGTATTACAAGTAAGTATAATAAATCTCCTGGTCTAATAGCGATATCTACGACCGCATCTTTAACATCCGCTACGAATACTGATGTTGCAATAAATGAAACAGATACAAAAGAATTATAAAAATTATAATATATTGCATTTGGTACAACACACCATAAAAAGACAATAGTCATAAATACATAATATATTTTCTGTTCTTTATTCTTCATTCTTAGTCCAAAAGAACCAAATAATAGTACTGTTCCAAGTTCAAAAAAGAATGCTCTTACTCCACATGTACCCGTAGTTGTAAGTCTAACTAAAACTGCATCTAAAAAATTGACAACAACAAAGAAAGTAAAAATAGGATTTTCTTTTACTAATTCGCTAATACTATGAAAAAACTTTTTCACTTTCTCATCCCCTTAATTAAGTTCAGCATCTAATGTTTGTTGTTTTTTAATCAAATCATGAATGATAATCTTATTTGATACTGATACTACTTTACTTGCATATTCTTGATAATTAATCAAATAATCCAAACTAATTGGTGAATTCAAATTAAGCTGTAAATATTCATCTTTACTAGCATCGTAATATACTTCATCCGTAATATAGTTACCATCCGGGAATATTACAATATTCTCATCTACACTAAATATATCGTGTCCAAGAGCATATTTGTTTTTAACTCCTAACATATTACCTAAAGTAGGCATAACATCTACCATTCCCATGACTTTATTTACTTCAGCTCTGTATTTACCATTCTTAGTCCAAATAATAAATGGTACCTTACGATTAATCTCATAAGTATAATTATCTACAACTTCCATTTTCTTACTTGGATCTATTAACACTTGATCAATATATTCACTATAATATAGTCTTTCAAATTCACTCTTCTTTATCTTACTATCATGATCACCATATAATACTATTACCGTATTATCTAGTAGTCCTCTTTCATCTAATTCACTAAGCAATTCTCCAATAGCACTATCTGCATAATTTACACTCTTAAGATAATTACCCATCTTTGTACCTTCCAAATATGGAATGTTTTCGTCTTTCTCAGTTTCTCCTTTTAAGTCAACCAAATAATCATCATTATATTCCGTACCAACTAAAGAAGTAAATGGTGTATGATTAGTAAGCATGATAAGTGTACCATAAAAATTACCATTATTCTTTTCAATCTCATCGATTATATCGGTAGATTGTCTAAAGAATGATTTATCAGACAATCCAAGTCCTAAAACCTCATCTATTTCATATGCATCTTCATATGCATAAAAATGATCATATCCCAAATACTTATATGCATTAGCCCTATTCCAAGCACTTGCTACGTTTGCGTGCATACTAAAAGTATAATAGCCATTATCTCTAAGAAGTCCTGGTAATGATGTATATGTCCTATCAAAATAATTTACAAATACTGTTCCAGAATATACCGGTAATAAAGATGTAAGTAACGTAAATTCACTATCACTACTATTACCAATACTCTCTTGTGTATAGAAGTTAGAAAAATATAATCCTTCCTTAGCCATCTTATTAATATTTGGTGTAAGTTCTTCACCATTAAATTTAAGATTCATTGTAAATCCTTGAATACTCTCACCATGAATTACCAATACATTTTTACCCTTAAATATATTCGTATATTTATTTTCTTTATTTGTATCTTCCCTATTATCATAGAAATCAACAAATTCCTGATATGCCTTATCTGAATCAACTAACACTGTTAAATTAGTTCTAATAGTTGATATCAAATCATTTATTTGATAGATATATACTCCAAATTCCATAACCGTATATCTTCTATCCCATTGCTTATGAAGTCTACTAAAATCTTTTGATGTCAACGTAGACATAAATATTAATGTTACTATTCCACATATTATAGCCCCAATAAGCATCCTTGATTTAGGCATCTCTCTCTTAGCTACTTTATCATAATATTTCTTCTTAACCAATTTCTTATTTACAATAATAAGAACTATTATTGGTATTAAAAATAATAAGTCTTTAATTTCTAATAATGTCGTAACAGCTCCTGCATATCCCTTTAACTCTGATGAAGTCTTAAGAAGTGATAAAGATACAAATGATATATAGTTAAAATAATATATAAAATTAACTATACATATAAAACTAAATAGTATGGTAAATCCCAAAAAGTATCTAAATCTATGTTTTGGCTTAACTAAATATCCAAAAATAATAACCACAAGTAAAACAACCATATCACCAAGAATTGGTTTAAAATTAAAGTAATTCTTAACTGTAAAACATCTAAGCAAAATACCATTTAAAAGTCCTACAGCCAAAAAAGTAAATGCTAATATATTAGTCTTACAATAATGCTTAGCATTACTAAGTATCTTTTTAACATCTATTTTCTTTTTAACGGCTGCTTTTATCTTTTTGTACTTCTCCATATACCACACCTCAACATTCAAATTATACCAAAAAATACCTTTCTATTCAACTTATAAACACATACTATTATCAGGTATGTAATTTCCACCCATATACTTAACATACTCTTGTATTTTAAGTTCTGATACTTTTACCCAATTACCACTAGCATAATACCAGTTATAATCATTAGCATTACTTAGGTATATTGGTTCATATATTACCATCTTAACATTATAAAGTTCATATGGAATTCTAATTACTGAATAGTAATTCTTATATCCATAAACTTCCCCATTTGCCTTATTATACATCTGACTCGTATCATAGTTTTTCGAATATATTCGATAATAAGAATCATTAATCTTATAATAATCCATAAAACGTTTATAAATAGCTAGTTCTGGACTAAGCAATTCACTGCTAGCTTGGTTAGGAACTAATATCTCAAATCCATGATAAGATCTATCACTAGATGCATTATGATGATTACTATAAACAACTTTAGAAACAGCACCGTAGTATCCAATAGTAAGCCCTCTTCTATCGAGTGGATCAAGTCCACTATTACCAAGCATCTCTCCTGCACTATTATCATATCTTGTCATATATACCCTATATCCCATTGACTCATATCGACACTTTTCGTACTTTGATACCCTTAAATTAAGATTGATTTCAGCTGCTAATCCATTACCTGCTCCAGGATCACTTCCCCCATGTCCTGGATCAATAACAACATCATATTGATAGAGAAAATCTTCTATCTTAATACTTACTAAATCATTATCATATGATACTGTCACTAATTTATTACCAACATGACTTCTAATTATTTTAGAATATATATCTAACTTACTAATAACTCTCTCTTCACTATTACCAATAACATATAACATATATTCCCCATTAGTAACATTAACTAGATTTATATTACCCTTATAATAATTGCCACTAGCACTCATATTAAATACATATTCTGTTCTATCATTTTTAAGTTTTAACTTATAACTATCTGCCTTATTTCTAACATAACCTTCCAAATATATCCCATTAGAATTAAAATTATTTTTAACTATCGTATTACTATATAAACTAACATTATATGAATATGGACTAACCCTATTAAAACTATTACTAAGAGTAATTACTGCCTTTTTAACTATTATCTTTCTACTTACACTACCCGTATTTCCACTACTATCAGTAACACTATAAGTAAGTGTATATTCCCCCTCTTTATTGATATCAACACTACCACTTACCTTAACAGATTCAGATAAATCCTTATCATAATTATCGGTAACTAAATATCCAGCTTCTTCATATTTTCCACCCATTAAAATATTTACTTCGCTTCCCCCATATAAAGTAATAACAGGTGCTTCCTTATCTATAACAATTACCTTTCTATATACATATTCATCCCCAAATTGATACTTTACATTATATTCACCTAAAGTATTCATATCAAGAAGACTACTATCTATAGATATCCTATTACTAATATCACTCCCATTATATGTTGCCTTAATACCATACTCCTCATATTCACTACCTACATCAACATATAAATGATCTGGTCCTATTATTTCAAAAACAATACCACCATCATTTGGGTACTCAAAAGAGTAAGTTATTCCAAGAAAACTTACAATCATGACTATTAATGCTATCGATACATAATATATTTTCTTCATAACAATACTCTCCTAGTCTAAGTTAATTTTACCATAAAATTTAACCACAGTAAAGAAAAAAAAGATGGATAAAATCCATCTTTAAATTGCATTACCATATGTGAATTCTCCAGTACCAGAATTACCAAAAAATGTATTGCTTACAAGATCACAAAATCCTGCTTTATAACCACCGGTTATTGGTTGATTTTTATCGTAACATGGCACATAATTTCTTACTAATACACCATTATTAGATATCTTAAAACTATATACTTTGCCTACATAACGACGATCATCGGCTACATTTGCTGTATTCCAAGTTCCCAAATATATATTATAGTACTGCGATAATGTTCCCCTATTATTTATCGTTTGATTGACTCCATCGATTTTATAAATACTATTACTTAGGTTAACGATATGCCTGTTACCATTAAGTAAATTCATTGTCGTAGAGTAATTCGTAGATGCTCTACCAAAGCCAACATATGAACCTGTAGTTGAAAAATATCCAAAAACAAGACCATTAGCTGAAGTTGACCCCCTTGCACCAAAGAGTAATTTACTTGCCGTCGTCGTAGAAAAATCACATTCAAGTTCAAGATTTTGATTTGTCAATACACCAGTATCAATATATTGTGTACCACTAAATTGTATGTACTCAACATGTTGATATTGTGATGGCAAATTAACAATATCTGCTCTAAGTTCTCCATCAAACGTACCACTAGCTCCACTACTTCCACTATTTAACCATAAATATACTTTATACATATAAGTAAGATTAGGGCCTGCTGGTAAAGTTTCTTCCATAATAGTAAGATTACTACCAGCATATGTACCACTAAATGTCCCATTCTTATAATCTGAATATGTCGAACCATTGGTACTTCTCATAACTTTGTATTTTAAACTAGATGTAGCTAAAGAAGCATCGATACTATTAATTTGATAATATAATTTAAATTTCTTAGATTCAGTACTATTATTGACTGCTTCAACCTCAGTTAGTTTACCACTAGTATATGTTGTTACTTCATCTAAAGTGCCTTTTATTTGATATGGCGATAATGTAACTTGTACACTACGAATATCTCCGATTGTAAGTACCATTGCCGTATCATTAGTCCTATAAGTAAGCCACGCATACGTACCAACTAGAATAACAGCAATCATCATTATAATAATCATGAATATATATTTCTTTTTATTTTCCATACTCTTCCTCTATTTCTAATTAAATTATACCAATTTTTTAAAGAAATATCTACTAAATATTGAATAATTCATATTTTTATTATATAATGTATGTGTTGAGGGAACTCTCATATAATAAAAATTAGAGCATTTAAATAATTAAATGTCTGCCTCACAAATTGTGGGTTGACATTAGTCGATTATGACTAGTGTCATTTTTTTATAACTATTATTATCGCTAATAAAAGTGACAAAATGATAGTAATGTACTTGAGAATTTTTACCACAAAAATTCTTTTTTTCATTCTATCAAGCCTCCTCTCTATTCATCAGAATGAAAGTGAGGCAGACACTAACTACTTAAATACTCACTAAAATATAATCATAAAATTGTCGAAATGTAAATGCTATTTTCAAAAGTTAACCGTTATTTTATAAGGGTTAACAGAATATTAGGCAATAAAAAAAACAGAGTGTAAACTCTGTTATTTTTCTGTTATATAATCTTTAGCCATCATATAATATTTAGCACCAGATACAATTGATAATACTGCAGCTAAAATAAGTAAATAATCAGATATTCTTACTTGTGGTAATACTAGTGAGAATGGCATATCATAAAATAACTTTAATGTTAAACCACACATAAGTGATGCTGTTTTAACTTTAGCAACACCAATAGCAGCTACTGCTTTACCTTTATTACCGATAAGCATCTTAATTGAATCGACAATTATATCTCTACCGATAATAATTACAGCTATAACTGGATGTACTAAATTAGCACAAGCAAGTACGATAATTAATGTATTAGTTAAAAGTTTATCACTAATAGCATCTACCATCTTACCAAAATCAGTTACCATATTGTATTTTCTAGCTATTCTTCCATCAAAGAAATCAGTTAGAGATGCAATTATAAATAACACACCTGCAATTATGTACTTAAGATCTACGACTATGTTTCCTTTCACTAAATATGTTGGCATATCAATGCCTACTTGATGCCAAGGAAATAGTAGTATAATCAAAATAATAATTGAAAGTATTATCCTTGACACAGTTATTTTGTTAGCTAAATTCATTGTTACCTCCTTATAACATATGTTATATTATCATCTCTAAAATCACTTCTTGTAATATGACTTACAACAAAGTATACACATACAAATACTAAAACAAGTAGAACGCTTACAATTAATACTGTCTTCCCATTATTACTTTTCTTCGCTTTCGTATATGGTGATGCAAATTCTTTTTCTGTTTTATTTTTTTCTTTTGCCTTCTCTATCTCATTAATCGGAATCTTTGAAGTATAATCAAACAAAAATTCATTGAATTCATCAACCATTTTTTCTCCATCTAGTCCTAAATATTTTGCATAATCACGAATAAAGTATTTTAAAGAAAGTACATCTTTAAAGTCTTCTTTCTTCCCGTCCTCTAAGCTAATGATTTGACTTGGTCTCATCTTAAGGTCTTCAGCAGCTTCTTCTACCGAGACGCCGTTTTCTTCCCTTTTTTCTTTTAGTTTTAAACCTATATCTTTCATGTTCTCTCTTCCTAAAAATTAAAATAAAATATCATATAAGCCACATTCTGTACCTAAAAAGGCGACAAACATTTATCTATAGTTACCTATCCATCTTTCAATTCTAATTCTCAAAAGATAGTTCCCCTACCATAATTTGGGTTTCTCGCTTGTGGGGTTTACCCGTTTCACTCTATTTATTTCTAAATAGCATCGTCACTGTGGCACTTTATGTCTAGTTAATCATAGTTACCCTTAGACTAACTAAACGCCGTCAGTTTCCTGCCATAGGTTATTTTTTCCCTATGCACAAACACTACTACCATCACAGATAGTGCGAGTGTGGACTTTCCTCTAAGTACAAGTACTCAGCGTTTGTCCTGATATTTTACTCTTCTTTACCAAGAATAATCTTCTCTAATCTGCTTATCCTTTTTAACAAGTCTACATTAGTTATTTCCTTTTCATTTCCTTTGACGGTTTCAATACTAGAGTTTAAATTACGTATTTCTTGTTTTAAATTCGTATTTTCTAGAGATAATTTTTTATTTTCTTCGCGAAGTGTATTTATAATATTATTATATTCATTATAATCACGAATAATAGTATCTAAAAACTGATCAACTTCTTGCATTCTATATCCTCTTGCATCGATTTTAAATTCCTTCTCAAGAATATCGCGCATAGTAAGTTGAATCTTATCTTGATTCATATACAACACCTCTAGTTTAATTATAAAATATCTAATGCGTTTTGTCAAACAAATAAACATCTAAAGAATTGCCTAGTATTTTACCATAAAAGCCTTTATTAGTCAAATCTTATAGCTCTGTTGTTATCTTCCTAACCTCATCTGATTTATCCAATATAGAAAGTTGGTATTTAGCTATCTTTGTTAATATATCAAATCTTTCTTCCTTAGTTTTACCCTCTTTTATAAGTTCTGCATTATGCGTCTCTAAATTTGATAATACAGTTAATTCATTTATCGTCGCATAATCTCTCATATTATTATTAAGAGCCAATTGAGGGTTTAATTTTCTCCATTCTTTAGCCGTAGAACGAAATATAATTACATTTAAAATATCTGCTTCTTCAGCATATTTAAGCCAATTTCTATCTTGGAAATAATCGACATTAGGTAATATATAATTCTTAATTGCATCAGTATGAATCAAATAATTATTCTTAGATAATAATCTTTTAACATTCCATTCCCTATTACTATTTTCAAGTTCTTTTAACCTTTGAAATTCCCTTATTAAATATAGTTTAAAAACTGGGCTAATTGCTGAAGCAAACTCAAATGCTATATCTTTGTGTGCATATGTTCCACCATATTTTCCTTTTTTGGCAAATATTCCAATTGCATTTGTCTTTTCAACCCACTCAGAAACGCTTATAGTGAACGAATGTAATCCAGCCTGATTTTTAAACCCGTCGGATTCGACGGCATTAAAGTTTGAATTATTTAGTATTTCCCATGTAGACAAAAATTCCAAAGTATATCTATTCCTTAGCCAGTTTTTAATTACATCATCAGATTTTGATTTTCCCTGTTTTTGCTTAGCAAAATCAGAAATACAAATATAATCTTCATTATTTAAACTAACAATAGATACATTGGTATCTAATACAATAATTTTACTATTTTTTATAATCTTCACCATCCTTTATTTTGGTAATTGATAATGTATATCCAAATGGAGCTAATATTTTAATTAAAGTATTAATTTGTGGATGTTTCTTTCTATTTTCAATTACCGCAATCATTTCCCTAACTATACCGCTTTCATCAGCCATCTGCTGTTGTGTAAGCCCTAATTCCCCCCTCAATTTAACAAAATCACATATTAAATTGTATTCTAAATCTAAAGCACTCTCAATCTCATTATTTTTTTTCATTTTTTATCTCCTTGTATTCAATATACTACAAAAATTTTACGTAGTCAATAGATTACACAGTTTTCGTAAGAAAAAGACTACCTAAGTAGTCTAAAAATTAAACATTAACCATCCTGGTTTAAAAATCATAAGTATACCGATAATTAGTAATAATATACCGCCTACTAATTTTGATACTTTTCCATACTTCGTAGAAAAACCAGTAAGTTCCATTGTACCCATTGCGATAAAGAATACCAAGAAGTCATCAAACATGAATGCTATCATATATAATGCTATATATAAAACATTTAATGCTTGTACAGAATTATTCATTGATAGTATCTCAATAAACATAACTGGTAGTCCTGCCGAACAAGCAAGTTCCACAATATTGACAGATATTGCTAATGCCATAGCCCCAACAACTGCTATTAATAGTTTCTTCTCACTAGTAAATTTCTTTATCTTATCGAATATCTTATTTCTTTTCTTATCATCTATAACATCGCAACCATTATCTTTTCTGTGTTTAAAATAACTGGTTAAATTGATAATAGCTCCAGCTAAAGCAATAAGTCCAATAATTATTCTTACATAACTAACTGAAAGCAATAATGTTGCTGCATTTAACCAAGCTAACATAAATAACAAATAAACGAATGCTGATGTAAGTAAGAAAGATAATCCTAGTACCCACATACGTTTTCTATCTTTCATTCCTATTAACATACTAATTAAGAAAAGTAATACCCACATAGCGCATGGATTAAATCCATCGACAAGTCCAATAAGAAGTGCTATTACTGGTAAAGTTAAATTCTTAAGATCTATTTCTTTACCAAATATCTTTATTTTAGGATTTACTTTATCACTAATATAATCATCGACACTTATTTGATTATCATCGATATCATAACTAGGAAGTTCGATATCACCAATATATTCACCAGTAATATCTTTATATCCATAACTTGAATAATACTCTATTGCTGCCATAAATCTAGGTCTTGCATTATCATAATTAAATCCTTTGAAATATTTATCACCAATAACTGTAAAAGGTACTCCACTAACATTCGTATTGTGTAAATCAGCTACTTCTTTTAGTAGTTTCATATTTTCTTCAGCATTTACCTCATACTTATATATTCTAATATTATCATAGTCATTCATAAGTTCTTCAAGTAGTTTACCTTCCGCTTTACAATGACTACATGTATTTGAATGAAAGAAATAAATATTTACTAAATTATCTGCTGCAAATACCCTATTACTCCACATAACTAATGCTAATAATAGTACCAGTATTTTACTAAACTTCTTCATACTTATCAATTGCCTCTCTCAAGACCTCTTCTTTTTGCTCACCAATAAGTCTTTCTAATTCATTTCCATTATTATCTAAAAATATTACTACTGGTAATACCTTTCCAGGATTGTATTTAGCAACCTCATCACTATTCATATCGTAATCTAAATCAAGAATATCAATATCACGGTAATCATTAAGAATATTATTCCAAACTTTCTTCATAACAAGACATCCTGGACACCATATAGCTCCAATTTTAATAATTGTCATATTATCACCTACATATCTAATGAATGATAACATTCATCAAAAATATCTAAAAATTTATCTATTTCTTCTTCTGTTGTTTTATAAGATATACTAACTCTTAAACTATGACTAGCAAGTTCTTCATCATTTGTAATTGCATATACTGAATTTGACATACTATTAGCACTAGAACAAGCACTCTTCGTAGATATATATACTTGATGTTTATCAAGTGCATGAATAAACGTCTCAGATTTAATTTTTCTCAAACTAAAATTGATCGTATTAGGAATACTATTCTCTGTACTATTAATATGAAGAAGTGGATAAGTCTTAAGTTTATCCTTTACTTTCTTACTTAATTTATCAATATATTCATAATGTTCCATAACATTAGGTATTGTTTTTTCCATTGCCTTCATCAAAGATACAATCAAAGGTAATGGTGGTGTTCCACTCCTAAAAGCTGTTGTACTCTTACCTCCATGTATAAGTGGTTCTATTTGAATATTCTCTTTTTTAATTAATAATCCAATACCTTTCATTCCAAATATTTTATGTGCTGACATACTAGCCATATCTACCATCGATAAATCTACCGGTATCTTTCCAAATGCCTGCGTCGCATCCACATGGAAATAACATTTTGGATACTCTTTTAATATTTCACCAATCTCTTTAATAGGTTGTTTTATTCCAAGTTCACTATCGATCATACATATACTAACTAATATTGTATCATCTCTAAGTAGTTTACGTAAATCATCCAAATCTACCTGTCCATTCTCTTTTATCTTTACAAAATCTACTTCAAATCCCAAACTAGTTAGATAATTAAGTGGTGCAATAATAGATGAATGTTCCAAAGCTGTTGTAATGATATGTTTACCTCTATTTTGATATTTTAAACATATTCCCTTAATAGCTGTATTATTAGATTCACTAGCTCCAGAAGTATATATTATTTCACTAGGTTTAACTTTTAACATCTTACTAATCTTCTCTGTTGCATAATCTTCTAATTCCTTACTTTTTACCCCTAAACTATGAAGTGAATTAGAATTACCAGGATACTCTAAACATACTTTATTAAATGTATTAAGTACTTCTTCATCTACTGGAGTAGTAGCTGAATAATCTAAATATATCATTTCCATCACCAACTTCTATTTTACCATATATTATAGTAAATTAAAAGACTAATTAAACCCAATTAGTCTTGTCTTATCTTCACTATGATATAGTCCTAAAATGTCATCCATCACTCCCTTCATTTCATTTATATCAGTTGTCTCAAATAACTTTAAATCGTATTCATCCTGTCTATAATCTATTTTATCATTAGGTAAATAATACTCTGTAACCCTTAAATTATCCCCATAGATACTCTTTATTTTACTGATATTATCATAATTCCTAGTAATTCCAATAACACTCTTATACTTATTATCATCATAATAATAAATATAATTATATGTGCTATTATCTTCTCTCATATCATCAAACGTCTCATATTCCCCATTCTCAAGAAGATATAATTTCCTACTGGTAAGCGTATCCATAAGTGTTCCCCTATACGTTCTAAAAGCATATCTTCCTAGTATCATTCCAAATAATATTGCCACAAATAGTGGTATAACTACTCCTCTAATTATCTTTTTCATTTTATCACCATGAAAAATATATCATAGTATTAACATATTATTTGTCGAAAAAAAGAGGCTATCTGCCTCTTCTTTGTTCTTCCTTTTCTTCTGCATAATAACCCATGAGTTCTTTAGTCTTAATAAGATATAATCTTTCTCTTAAACTATCCATTATTAGTTGAATTTTCTTAAGAGTAAGTCCCTCATAAGTATGTCCTAAGTATTTTACATAATTAGTAATAATTTGCATTCTAAGTTTTTCTGCATCCATCAAGCTTCTTTTAATTGCTCCCTCAGATGAATCAGTACCATCTGTTATATCATTTAATTGTTTAAGTAATTCTTCAATCTTCTTATCTATTTTCTTTCTAATAATTTTCTCACTAAATTCTGGATTTACAAAAACAATTTTTGATACTTCAATACCACCCTTAGGATTTGTTTTCGGATTAACTTTATATCCATCTAATTTATCATATTCTAAATACATCGTATCTTTTTTCTTTTTACTTTTAGATACATAATAACCCTTATTTTCCAACCTTATCACCACCAGTTAAATCACTTCTTACTTCTTCTGTCTTTCTAATCTGTTCACTTTTTCTATACTCATCTATATTTTTATGATGTCCAGATAATAACACATCTGGTACTTTCATTCCCCTAAATACAGCTGGTTTCGTATAATTTGGATAATCTAATAGTCCATCATCAAAACTCTCACTATCCAAACTCTCTTTTGTAATTACTCCTGGAATAAGTCTTGTAACCGCATCAGTAATCGCCATTGCTGGTACTTCTCCACCAGTTAGAACATAATCTCCAATCGATACTTCCATATCGACAATTGTTCTAATTCTCTCATCAAACCCCTCATAGTGTCCACATAAAAGTATTAGATGTTTCTTTTTAGATAAATCTCTTGCCATCTCTTGTTTAAATACACTTCCTGATGGACTCATCATAATAACTACACTATCTTCTGTTCTAATATCTTCAATAGCTCTAAATATTGGTTCACATTGTAAAACCATTCCAGCACCGCCACCATAAGGATAGTCATCTACTCTCTTATGTTTATCTAAAGAATAATCTCTAAAATTATGTACTCTGATATCTACATTACCATTATCTCTAGCTCTCTTAATTATTGATGTCTCAAGAAAACCTGTAAACATCTCTGGAAATAATGAAAGTATATCTATCCTCATATCTTCACCACCTATACTAGTCCAGTAATATCTTTTGTTATAATTTCCTTTTTCTTAATATCTACTTTATCAATCATAACATATGGAATTAAATATTCACGTTCACCACGTATTACTAATACATAATTCCCATTATGATTATCTATTCTAATAACCTTACCTAATAACTTATCATTAAATAATACATTACATCCAATAATATCTTCATCTAAATATTCATTATCAGATAATTTAATATCTTCTCTATTTACAAATACATATTCCCCTTTATATTTTAAAACCTCATCAATATCATTATAGCCTTTCATCATAATCATTTCAAATATCTTATGATGTCTATAACTAACTATTTCTTCACAAGTTTTATCTTTACCAATATATATATTCATACCAGGAACAAATACCTTATCTTTAAACTTAAAATTTGATAGTATCCTAACTTCTCCTTTAAGTCCATGCGTATTAACTAATTTTCCTATAAATACATACTTCATTTATTATACACCTCATACATCAGTATCGAAGCTGAAACACCGGCATTTAAACTCTCGCAACCCTCTTCCATTCCAATATACAAGAATTTCTCACAGTATTCCCTAACTTCATTACTAATACCATTTCCCTCGTTACCAATTATAATAGCACATTTTTCTGGTATTTTCTCTTCTTTTATATTAATACCATTAGTAACATCAGTTCCGTATATTGTATATCCATCTAATTCTGGTAAAAAAGTTAATAAATCTCTTACGATTATATTCATATTAAATAACATACCCTTAGTACTACGAACTACTTTAGGATTATATAAATCGACAGTATTACTACTAAGAACTACTGTATCAAATTTAAAAGCTACCGCACTTCTTATAATTGTTCCTAAATTACCAGGATCTTGAATGTTATCGAGTATAAGTATTTTGTTACCAAGTTCTCCTTCAACACATTTAGCACAAACGCCAAAATATGGACTACATGATTCCATACTACTAATCTTTTTCATAACATCATTAGATACATATGTTAAAGGTATTCCATCGTAATAATTATCATATCCATCAATAATAAATATCTCTCTAAGTAGCCCCTTTTCATAAGCTACGTCACATAAATCTTTTCCCTCTACGAAAAATAAATCATTTAAATCACGATATTTTTTATCTTTTAATTTAACCAATTCCTTTATTCTATCATTATTAACTGACGTTATTGTCATAGTATCACCACTAATTTCATTATATCATTTAAAAAAAGAAAAAGAAACAAAAACTAATATAAACCCTTATTTTATTAGTTTATTCTTCCCTAGTTCTTTTAAACTTTTTTCTGGTGTCGGTAAATCTTCTGGCATTGTTCCGCCTAGTCTTTCAATAGTTCTTCTAACTTCTTTACCAACATCATAGTGAGTTTTATTGGCATTATCTTCACTATTAATAATATCTCTTTTTAGTTTTGCTTCCGTTTGACTAATCCTAAATATATTGGCAGCTAACTCTTCACTACCCATATTATCTAATATATCTTCACGATATCTAAGTCCTTTTCTCTTAGCGATGTCATTAGCAGTTTCACCATTGTATAGTCCCTTATATCCAGCGTTATGAAACTTATCAAAGTTCTTAACGCCAGCATCTCTAGCAGCAAGATTTAATGAATAATTTCCATTTTTCGTTTGTTCTCTGCGATAAAATCTTTTGTCGTCCTCAGTTAATCCATTATATTCCTTTTCGGTAATCTCCATCCTCCTAGTCTGTACAGCAAAATAAGTTTGAGCTAGAGCCACAACTTTCTTTTTAGAATCAGCATTTTGTGCAATCAAATAACATGCATAACGGGATAATTTGTAATCTAATATTTTTCTTTGACCGCCATTTGCTATATTGATCATTTTCCCCACCTGGAGAAAATGATCAGATATACTACTATCGCTATTCTTACATGAAGTTCTTGCCTGTTCGATAACATTAATATATTTATCCCATTTTTTATATTGTAAGGCCACCATTAACTCTCTCGCTAGCCAATATTCATTCCCGTCTTCATCAATATGTTTAATCTTTTCAAATAATATTTCTCCATATTCTTCAATATCATTCATTTTTTTCTCCTCCTTCATAAATAATATTCAAGAAAGATAGGTACATTTACTTTTTTTGCATCAAATATTACCAAAATGAATAAATCTTAATCAAGAATTAACTGATAGTAAAAAAAGAAAGAAATTCTTTCTTTTTTAACGTCCTCCCATTGAACCGCCGCCACCGAAGCTTCCGCCTCCGCCGCCGCCAGAAGAGAATCCTCCTCCGCCACCAGAGTAGCTTTCAGCAGCACTTCTTGCACTACTTGCTGCTGCAACAGTTCTTGCAGACATATCACTAATATCTCTCATTATCATATAATCCATACCATAATGTTCCATTTCTTCGACAATTTCTGGATATAGATTCTTAAATTGTTTAGCAACTTTATCTGCTATTCCAAAGATATATGCAAACATTAAATATTCATCCCATAATTTTACTTCAATAGCATCTTTATCTTTCATATTAGAAAACTCTATTAAGTATTTCTTAAGTCCATATAATTTAACACTATCTTCATATATCTTATCATCCATAACATGCTTCTTAGAGCACTCTTTCTTATCAGTACGATTACGTACATGTCCAGCACTCTCTAATTTATCTACCGCATCGTTTTTAATACTCTTAAATACACTAAAGAATTTATCGTAGTGACTTCTTGCCCAACTTTGAAACTCTCTAGGCTCTAAAATACCATCTTTACTAGCAGATCTCATAATCTTAAATAGTTTTTCTTCTAGTTCATTATCTAAAGTAACATCCTTATTTAAATCAATTGCGGTTACTTCTTTCTTTAATATTCCACTTTCTGCTTTAGTCAAAGTTACCTTATCATTCTTAATCCATTTAAGAATAATTGCTCCCAAAATATTAGTTTCTTTAAAATCAAAATTATTTAAGAATGTCAAAGCATTAGCATAGTATATATCCTTATCACAAGGTATATCTCTCCACATTGGCACTTCTTTTTTATCTATCTTTTTATTTCCGATATAACCATATCCACTATTGATAGCAGTTTTAGCACTTACACCAATTATTGCAAAAAAGAATGCAAATGGTGCTATTCCAGATAGAAAATTTAAAATCTTATTAAGAAGACTTACTTTTACTGTATAATCATATTCCCAGGTACCATCATTGGCTGTATCTAATATTTCATCAAAACTTGTATACCAACTATAACTATTACTTGTTCTAAATGTTTCTACAGGAAATTTAACTAATACCGTTACATAATCATTATTAAGTGAATAATTTTCACTATCTAAAATTATCTTTCCATCAGCAACATATGCTAGATATTGTCCACCATATCCCCATACATCTAATGTATCAGGAAACTCATAATAACTAGTTATCATAACTGTAAAATGATCTAGTGTTACATTAGGAAATAATGTTTGATAAAATACTTGTGCATCTGATACATTAAATATCATATTAGATAAAGTATATGTAAGTTTAAATGTATGTCTCTGCATATCTCCTTTACCAAAGCAAAGTTCAAGACCATCTGAAACATAATTTATTCCATAGTAACCTCTCTTCTCACTCAAGCTCTCATTAACATTCCAATTCTTATATGTCATTTCCTCGTCATCCATATAAGCTTTAAAATTTGATAATTCTTCATTTCCCATATCGTATAATTGCTTATACCATTCACTACCAGAACTTGCTTTTACATCCCAAACTTCTGTTATATTAGCACTACCATCTTCCAATAAATCTATTGTCATATCTATCTTATAAATATGATCTGCAAACGCTATCGTTGGAAATAATAATAAAGCAATTAACATTACAAATATTTTTGTTTTCATCTTATCATTCCTTTAACATTTTCCTTGCTTCTTTGTATTTAGGATAATACTTTCCTACCAAACGCCAAAAACCCTCTTGATGATTTGGATATATTAAATGACTAAGTTCATGTACAATAACATAGTCTAAACACGTTATATCATACTTAGATAAATTATAATTAAGTGTAATAACATGACTAGCTGTATTACATACACCCCATCTACTTGTCATCTTTCTAATTCTTAAACTAGGTTCTGGTATATTTTCAGTAAATCTATTGTACCAATAATCTAATCTATCTTCATATATCCTTAAAATCTCTTTCTTGATATATTTATCTAATTTCATCTTAGATGGTGCATATAATTTATTACCTGAAAATTCTATATCCGATAATCCATATATAACATCATAACATTTACCAAAATAATAAAAATTTTCATTTCTATCATTTTTTTTACTATCCTTATCTAACATTTTGATAATACTTTTCTTATTATCCATTATAAGTTTTAAAATACTATTCTTACTCGCTAAATAATTACACGTAGCTACGATTTTACCATCTTTAACTCTTATATAAATATTCTTATTACTTTTCTTTATAATTTCTACATCATAAATTTTACCATCTAATTCTACTTGCATACATCCCCCTAAAGAAAAAGACTATAAAAGTCTAAAAGCTTACTTTAGGTGTTTCTTTGTCTTTTTCGTTAGCTTCAAAATAACTATATTTCTTGAATCCAAATATTGAAGCTACAATATTTGATGGAAACATTTGAATTAAGTTATTATAACTCATAGCTGAATCATTATAGAATTGTCTTGCATATGTAATCTTATCTTCAGTATCTTTAAGATCTTCTTGAAGTTTTATAAAGTTTTCATTAGCTTTAAGTTCTGGATAAGCTTCAGCTAAAGCAAATAATTTATTAAGAGCTCCCGTCAATTGTTCATTTGCTTCGATCTTTTCATTTACAGAGCCAGCACTAATTGCTTTATTTCTAGCTTCAACTACCTCTGTAAATGCAGTTTTTTCATGCTTTGCATATCCTTTCACTGTTTCCACTAAGTTAGGTATTAAATCAGCTCTTCTTTTAAGTTGAATGTCAATTTGACTAAATTGATTGTCAACTTTGTTTCTAGCATTAACTAATTTGTTATATACAGAAATAACATAACTAGCAAGAACTACTAAAACACCAACTATTATAATAATTACTGTACCCATATCATTCCTCCTAAAAAAATTATAGCAAATACCCTAATTTTTTTCAATATAAAAAATATATTTTTATCGATTTATCTCCCTTAATATTTCTTTTATTATTTTTCTTTCATCAAATGGGTATTTTACTCCTTTTATTTCCTTATAATCTTCATGTCCCTTCCCAATAAGCATAATAATATCTCCCTTTCTACCATTCTCTATCGCATATTTAATTGCTTCTTTCCTATCGGATATTATCTTATATTTACATTTGGTCTTACTAATACCCTTAAGTATATCTCTAACAATATCACTAAATTCTTCATATCTATTATTATCTTCTGTAATAATACAAAAATCTGAATATTTTCCAGCTATTTCTCCCATTTCATATCTTCTAATAGGGCTTCTATTTCCCCCACATCCAAAAATAGTTACTATTCTCTTAGGATTGTATTCTCTAATAGTGGTAAGTACACTCTTTGTACTAATCCCATTGTGCGCATAATCGATAAGTAAAGTTAAATCATCACCAACATATATTGGTTCTACTCTTCCTTTAACCGAAAAATTACAAAGAGCCTTCTTAATATATTTATTATCTATTCCAATCAAATAAGAAGTAAGAATAGCTGCCATCGCATTATATGAAGAAAATCTTCCCGGTGTACTAACCTTAAATCTATCCCTTACTACTCCATCAACATCAAGAATAATTCCAATATTAGATCCTTCTCTATATAATTTCATATTCACTGCTCTAAGATCTGCTTTCTTATCATAACCAAAAGTGTTGATATTACTACTAGAAATCATATCACCATAATAATTATCATCTATATTAAATATTCCACACTTACATTGCTTAAATAATTTTGCTTTACTCTTAACATAATCTTCCATACTATCATGTTCATACATTCCAACATGATCTTCACTTAGATTAGTAAATATCCCATAATCATAAATAATATCGTATACCCTATCATATTTTAACGCTTGACTAGATACTTCCATAACCATATAATCCATTTTCTCTTTGGCCATCAAAGACATATATTTAATTATTTCATATGATTCCGGTGTCGTATTATTAACCTGATATACCGTATCTCCAATATATACTCCCGTTGTCCCAATAATCCCACATTTATAACCTGCTTCTTCAAGTATTTTCTTAATCATAAATGTTGTCGTAGTCTTCCCTTTAGTACCAGTTACAGCAATTGTTTTAAGCTTATTTTGTGGATAATTAAATAACCTCATCGATAACTTAGCTAATATTTTTCTTGTATCATCTACCTTAATAACCGTTATATCATTAATTATATCTATATCTTTAGAAACAATAACACATCTACTTCCCTTATTAATAACTTCATCAATATAATCATGGCCATCCAATTTAAATCCAATAATTGCTACGAATAAATCATCTTTCTTTATTTTTTTTGAATCATAACAAATATCACCTACATATATATCTATATCTCCTTTAATAACTCTATAGTCTATCTCTTTTAATAACTCGCTTAATAACATATACATCCCCATATAAATATATGTCTACATAAAAAAAGAAGAACTATTTAACTAGTTCTTCATAACCATTCATAAAATATACTTTATACCAAAGTAAGAATGAATATATTGTATATACCTTTCTACCATTATTCTTGACGCCATTATAATGATCATCTAGTAACTTCATTAACTTATCTGTATCAAAGAATTCCTTTACAAATTCCTCATTAAATACACTCTTAACTTTCTTATAATATTTATCCTGTTTAATCCATTCCCTAAACGGAACTAAAAAACCTAATTTCTTTCTCTTAGCCCATTCACTAGGTATTTTTTCATTAGCAGCTTTTCTAAATGCATACTTGGTAGTATCCTTCGTAACCAAATATTTAACTGGTACTGTACTTGCCATCTTAAATACTTCTTTATCTAGAAATGGTACCCTAAGTTCCAAAGAATTAGCCATTGTCATCTTATCAGCTTTTAGTAGTATATCATATGGTAACCAAAATTTCATATCCAAATACATTTTTTGAATAACTTCTGGTTTTCCTTTAACTTCATCTAAAGTACTCTTGACAATATCTTGATATCTCAAATCACTTTTATATTTATCTTGTAATAAATCATTAGCTTCATCATTATTCATAATAAATGCTTGACCAATATAATGATCATATAAAGGCATTCCATTTCTAACTAAGAAATTTCTTCCTTTTGCCTTAGGAAAAGGTTTAGCCAAAAGAGCTATTCCATGTCTTATAAAATATGGAATCTTTTTATATCTACGTACTACTGGTGCATCATAATAATCTAGGTATCCCCCAAATAATTCATCAGCACCTTCACCAGATAAAACTACTTTTACGTCTTCACTTGCCATCTTTGATAAGAAGTATAATGGAACTGCTGACAAGTTAGCATGTGGTTCATCAGAATGATATTGTACCGTAGGTAAAATATCAAAGAACATATCTGGTGTTATCATTTCTTCACGATGTTTCTTCTTAAGAATCTTTGATAATTCACGAGCTGGCTCGCACTCATCAAATCCCTCATTTTTAAATCCTACCGTAAAACTCTTATCGACATCTGCACAACTGACAATATATGATGAATCTACTCCACTAGATAAGAAACTTCCTACTTCAACGTCACTAATCTTATGATATTCAATACTACTTTTCATCGTATCATTAATTGTATCTACGACTTTATCTAATTCATCCCTACCATTATTATACGCAATGTCATAGTATTTCCTAATTTCTAATTTATTATCTTTATATATAAAATAATGTCCTGGATCTATCTTATAAACATTCTTAAAAAATGTTTCATTTAAACATGAATATTGAAATGTTAAATAAGGCTTTAACGCTTCTTTATTAAGTTCTTTCTTAAAATCTGGATGAGCTAAAAAACTCTTAATTTCTGATCCAAACATAAATACATTATCAAATTTACCATAGTATAATGGTTTAATTCCAAAAAAGTCTCTTGCTCCGAACACTTTCTTTTCTTTAACATCATAGATAACAAAAGCAAACATTCCTCTTAATCTAGATAATACATCTTCACCATATTCTTCATATCCATGTAGAATAACTTCGGTATCTGATTTTGTACTAAACTTATATCCAAGTTTTAACAAATCATCTCTTATTTCCCTATAATTATATATTTCACCATTAAAGACAATAACCTTATCTTTCTTTTCATTATAAATTGGCTGAGCACCACCATCTAAATCTATTATTGATAGTCTACGAAATCCTAATGCAACATTATTATCCGTATAGTATCCATCATCATCAGGTCCTCTATGTTTAATAATATCAGCCATTTTTTTGATAATTTTATCTTTTTCATCTTTCTTTTTCTTATCGACAAAGCCTACAAATCCGCACATAATATCACCTACCACTTATTTGTCATATATTTCTTTATATAATTAATATCTCTTTTAAACAACCATTTTTTTCTTTTACTAGACATATCTTCTTTATATACCAAAGGATCTGTATATAATCCTTCTCTTTTTAATCTAAAGAATTCCTTTTTGTATTCCTTATTCTTAATAAAATGGCGAATAACAAAGTCTGGTACAAAAGATAATGCTATCTTATTATCGATAAATACAAATTCATTATCTTTATTCTCTATTAAATCCATAACTAAATATTTAGCCAAATTATAACCACAAGCTGTTAAATAATAACTACTTCTAGCCTGTCTAGCATTTATTTCAAACACCTTAAATTTTTTATCTCTAATATCATATTTTAAATCGAATTCACATATTCCATTAAAATGAATATCTTCCAAAAATTTCTTTAACTTATCTTTGACAATCTTCGTATTATTAAATTCATTATAACCATTAATTAATACCGTCAAATTACCTAAACCAGTCTTCGTATGTTCCTGTAAACCAATCTGTCCAAAACTTTGTAATTCTACCTTTCCTCTACTATTGACATAGAATACTGAATCAAATAATCTCGTATCATCTCCCGGGATAAATTCCTGTATAATTAAACAGTCATCATATCCAGCCCCTTTAATATCATCAATCGTCTTATGTACTTCCATAATATCATTTAATCTATATATCTTAGCTTGTCCTGGAAATTCACATTCATGATATCTAATAATATTACTAGGCTTAATTATCACGGGATATCTAAATTCACTAACTTTATTCTCATCTAATTCTTCTTTAACATTATAAATATAAGTCTTAGGTATATCTAAAACATCCCCATATTTCTTATAAAATGCTTCTTTGTTTACCAAAGTATTAAATAAATCAATATTTGTATAATTAAACAAATAATATTTACTTAATTCTTTTTTATTTCTAATAATTAATGAAACATAATCATCGTTACAACCTACCAATATAATCTTTTTATTCTTAATTTTCTTAGCAAGTTTAACTAATTCCTTAACAAAAACATCTTCCTTTATTAAATCGGGAACTATTGTTAAATCAATAATACTAGATAATGTTGTAAATAGCATTGATACTCTACCTATAACATGTGATTTAATACCATATTCTTCATGAAAATTTCTAGCCATATAATAGGCATTAACATCTGTACCAATTAATACTACATCAAACTTATTCTCCATAATTAATCACCTTAACCATCTTACCATTTTTTGTATACACCCTTGGTATTTCTCTTCTCAAATTAGTAAGCAATACATATGGTGATATATTAAACTCCTGAGCTAACTTCTTATAATCCATTTCACAATCAATAATTGTCGCTATATCATGAACTTTAACCTTATCATCAACCATAATTGTCATCATACCCATATTGATACTTCCCACAACTGGATATTCTCTATTATTTATTTTAACCTTAAGATTATTATAATGCGGAATAATACCATCGCTATATCCAAGAGGAATAACTGCAATATATCCATCATTAGTTATCATATTAGTTGATCCATATCCAACATAATCTCCTCTTTTAGCATCATGAATCTCTATTATTTCACTTTTTAAACTAAGTGCTTGAATTGGAGTAATCTTTTTCTTTTGATATGGTACTGGTAAATCATTATTCTTATAAAATTTATCTCTCTTAAAATGTTGTAGTTTTCCCAATAATCCACTTCTATATTCTGGAAATGTTGATCCAACTCCATACATCATAATACCTATCCTAACACCATTACAAAAATCTAACTTTGGAAAGAAATCTAAAGTACAACTTCTTCCGACATGTACAATATCGATCTTACTTAAATCAATATCGCTAACAAGTTCTTTAAACTTATCTATTTGTCTTTTATATAATTTATCATATACTCCTGAAGTAGCTAAATGTGTAAATATTCCTTCTAAATATAGATTATCTATTTCACTTGCTTCTTTATATATTTTATTTACAATTTCCTTATCACTTAAACCTAATCTATTCATACCTGTATTAAGTTTTAAATGAAATTTAACTTTCTTATCTAATTTAACTTTCTTTAATTCATTAAAATAATCATAACTACTAACACAAATAGTTACATTATACTTAATAATATCATCGATATATTCTACTGAAATTGGTTCTAAACATAAAAGAGGTATATCATTAACATACTTTCTAACATTAATTGCTTCCTCTAAACTAGATACCGCTAAATAATTAATACCATTTTCTGTAATACATTTAGAAATGTATTCTCCATATCCATAAGCGTTTCCTTTAACGATACCTATATAGTATTTATATCCTGTAAAAGTATTAACTATTTCTTTAACATTCTTACTTAACCTATCTAAATCAACTTCAATATAAGTATTTCTATACACCTATCTTCACCTCTTCTTTAGAAGATTCTCTTTTTAGTCTATCCTTTAAGTGTTTAGTTGCTTCCTCTACATCATTAAAATATATCGTACCATCTTTTAATTTCTCATATGTTTCGTTGCCTTTTCCTAACACTAATACAATATCACCCGTCTTAGCAATATCGATAGCATGTTTTATTGCTTCACTTCTATCAACAATTACTTCATAATTATCCCTATCTTTTATTTCTTCGCACATCATTTCGATTATTTTTAAAGGATCTTCACTCCTTGGATCTTCATAACAGAATATTGCTACATCTGAATTAGTAGCTACAACCTTACCAACAGTTTTTCTCTTATATGGATCCCTTTCTCCTGCTTGTCCAATTACTGTAATAATCCTATTAGGTTCCAATAATCTAACAAATCTAAGCAAACTAGTAATTCCATTAGGTGTATGAGCATAATCGATCATTACTGTAAAATCTTGTCCACAATCGATTGTATCTAATCTACCAGATACATTAATATTCTTTATATTGCTAATCAGATAATTCATTTCATATCCTTGAGATAGACACATAAGCATTGCACATGCTAAATTATAGACATTAAAATCCCCTAGTAATGGAGATGTTACATCATATACTTCACCATCATACTTAAATTTAATCTCTGTCTTATCTGTATGTAAATCAAATGATACAATTTGTAAATCATTATCATTATCCATACCATATGTCAAAATCTTACCCTTACAAAATTCTCTAACTTCCTTATAATATGAATCATCATGATTTAATACACAATATCCATTATCTTTAGTAAGTGTCATTATCTCTTTCTTACATAAAACATAGTTTTCTAAAGTACCATGACTATTTAAGTGTTCTGATGTAATATTTGTAATACCAATAACATCGTATTTAAGTCCATCTAATCTACCCTTAAGTTTAGCTTCTGAAGATGCTTCCATACATACACTATTACATCCACTATCTAAAAACTCTTTAAAATAGCCATATAGTTGATGTGGCGCTGGTGTTGTATTATCTGTATCCCCAGTAAAATATGCACAACTCCTACCATTAGTCCCGATATAACCACATTTATCATTTCCGATTAACGTAGATACAATCGTTGCTACACTAGTCTTTCCATCTGTTCCTGTAACACCGTATAAATGGAATTTATTGGGATCATAGTCATATATTTTTTTAGATAAATAGACAACTTCATCATCGGGATTATCCACAACAACATATGGTACGCTACTCTTTACTTCATGAGCTACGACTAAAGCACTAGCTCCATTCTTAATAGCATCATCAATAAAATCGTGTCTATCTACCTTTGCACCGTGAACACAAACAAAAATATCTCCCTTTTTAGTTTCTTTACTATTGATGGATACTCCAGTAATCATAACGTCACTATCTACATCATACAATTCATTTAATCTTTTCATATTATCACCTACATGATAGCCTTATTCTACTACTACATTTTCGTTTTCTAATTCTTCTTTAAATTCTTCCTTAAATACTACAAGCTCTTTTTTAATAACATCTGGATATACTGCTTTAGTTGATTTAACAGCTTCATATATATGTCTAAATTTTACTTCATTACTATTATCGAATAAAGCTGCTGAAAAAGCTTGTCTTAAAACAGTTAACGCAATATCTGGATATCTTGAAGATATCTCATATACTCTCTTATATTCACTTGTCATATTGACAATAAATTTCATTATCTTTTCCTTAATGAAATCCGTATAATTTAATTTTACTCCCGTTTGCGCTTCAATTTTAGGAACTGTTCTCATAAGTATCTGTACACACATTTCTTGTGTTGGTTCAGATACATCTATTCTCTCAAATCTTCTTACAAATGCCTTATCACGAAGAATATATCTCTCATATTCATCGACTGTCGTAGCACCAATTAATTTAACTGTACCACGGCTAAGTCCTTCTTTAAACATATTAGCCATATCCATAGGACCATCTTTACTTGCTCCCATTAACATATGTATCTCATCGATAAATACAATTACCTTTTCCTTAGTCTTTAATTCATTAACTAATTGCATAATCTTATTCTCGCCATCACTACTGCCTACTAAAGATGGTGTACTAATCTTATAAACAGTATATCCCTTTAAGGCATTAGGCATATCTCCTAGTTGCATACGATAAGCAAGTCCCTCTACGATAGCTGTTTTACCAATACCTGGTTTACCAACTAAACAAGCTGATTTTTCTGGCGTTAAAAGTACCATAACCAACTCTTTTAGTTCCTTATCACGAGCTACAGCAGGATTGACAATATATTTATTAGCTGTTAAATTCTCACCATATTTTTCTAATATACTCTCTTTCACATTATCACCTTCCTAGTAATATAATTGTTACAACACTCCAACAAACAACCATTACACTAAGTAAGAATAATACACTTGCATATCCCCTAGATTCATCTTCCTTTTCCTTAGATTCATCTACCGGCAAATCATAATTTTCAATTACTACTGGCAATTTATTCTTCATAACAATTCCTCTAATTCTTTCTTTATCTTTTTATCATTTATTTCATTTATAATCTCTTTTAATTTTTCATCCTTCATGTATAACTTTAACTTATCTTCATATTCATAAAGTCTACTTACAACGCTTTTAATATTCTTATGTACTGCATTTCTGCTTTTATTAAGATTCTCACCTATCTCTGATAACGATAGATTATCAAAGTAATAAGCTTCAAAATAATCTCTTTGAACTTCCGTTAACAATTCACCATAATAGTCGTACAAAATAACTATCTTCTCTCTATCTTCCATTACAGTTCCTCACAAATCTTTAAATAATCCATATATATATTTTTCAACATCGAATGCTTCGATTTGATCTATACCTTCACCAAGTCCTACAAATTTAACTGGTATATTAACTTCTTCCTTGATAGCTAAAACAATACCACCTTTAGCAGTACCATCTAACTTTGTAAGAACTATTCCACTAATATCCGTAATTTCTTTAAATGATTTAGCTTGACTAATACCATTTTGTCCAGTCGTAGCATCTATTACTAACAATACCTCATGCGGTGCTTCTGGAATAACCTTCTTAATAACTCTATTAATTTTAGCTAATTCTTCCATCAAATTAGTCTTATTCTGAAGTCTTCCTGCCGTATCGATCATTACTAGATCGTAGTCTTCATCCTTTGCCTTAATCAAAGCATCATAAATAACTGAAGATGGATCTTTACTTTCTCCACTAACAACTGTACATCCAACTCTACTTCCCCATTCATTTATCTGTTCGATAGCTCCAGCTCTAAAAGTATCTCCAGCTACCATCATAACCTTTTTACCTTTATTCTTATATTGAGCAGCCATTTTACCAATTGTCGTAGTCTTACCAACACCATTTACTCCAACATAAAGAATAACCGTAGGTCCATTCTCCGTAAAATGTATTTTACTATCGATAATACTATTACCAACATACATTACAAATAATTCATCTACTATTATCTCTTTTAGCATATTGCTATCTGTAATCTTTTCACTCTTAACTCTATCTCTTAATCTATCTACAAAAGACATAACCGTATTGACACCAATATCAGCCATTATTAGTATGTTCTCTAACTCTTCAAAATAATCCTCTGAAATGTTTTTATACTTTTTAGATAAATTAGCTAACTGACTAACAAATTCTTCTCTACTCTTTTTAAGTCCAGTATCATAGTTTTTTACTTCCTCTACTACTTCCTTATTATTACCACTAAAAAGATTCTTAATCTTACTAAATAGTCCCATTATTTATCACCTTTATAATTATTACGAACATACGTTGTAAGTACATCGCGATTATTCTCAAGTTCCCCCAAGATAATCTTTTCTTCCAAATCGCTAAGAATAGTACTAATATATTTACCAGGCTCACGATTAAGTATCTTCTTAATATCTTCTCCACTAAGTAAAATATCTTTTGTACTAGTAATTGGCAAATTCTTATATATATTATTAATTATCTTGTAACTGACACCTTTAATACTACCAACTACTGTTGATATATAAAGACCATATCTATATATATTTATTTCATTTAATTCCTTATTTAATAATTCTCTAACTTTTCTAATTGTTTCTTTTTCTAATTTAGAAAAAGGATAATCATCACTAACATCAAGTTGACTCCATATACCAATAATATCATCACATAAAACAATATCTGATAAATTATTTAGTCCTAAATACTTACATAAATCAAATGATATAAGTAAATTTCTACCTATTTCCTTATTCCTAGAAGTAAGAATCTTATCTAATTCTTCACGTTTCCTAGATCCAGATAGACTCTTAAGTAAATATCCATATTTCTTAATAAAATATCCTGTTCTATCATCAATATCAAATTCTAGTAAAGAAGCAAATCTAATAGCTCTAAGTATTCTTAAACTATCTTCTTTTAATCTATGTCTAGGATTACCAACTGTTTTAATAACCCTATTATCTAAATCTTCTCTACCATTAAGTAGATCAATAAAATTACCATCCTTATCAATACATATCGTATTGATTGTAAAGTCTCTTCTAAGCAAATCTTTTTTTAAATCTGTAACATATTTAATCTTTATCGGTTTTCTATTTTTTTCATACTTAATATCAACCCTATAAGTAGTTACATCAAACTTTACATTCTTATATATTACCTTTACAGAACCATATCCAACATCACTAACTGCTTCCGTATCAAATATCTCCATTATTTCTTTTGGCTTTGCATTAGTACATATATCGATATCTAAAGTTTTAATACCGAGTAGATAATCCCTCGGATATCCCCCAACAATGTATGCTTCATATCCATTTTCATGAAATATGTTAAGCACATTAAGCGCTTTATTATACATACAACCACCCACTATAATTTTACTAAATTTATATTAAAAAGTCCATATTTATAACAAAAAATACACAAACTTAACACATAAAAAACATAACTATTTCTAGTTATGTTTATTTTAAAACAACCTAAGTACATCATTAAATGTTACATATATTAAAAGTAACATTATAAGTGCAAAGCCTATCGTATGAATAATATTTTCTACTTTCTTAGAAACAGGTTTCTTAAATACCTTTTCAATAATTAGGAATAATATTCTTCCACCATCAAATGCTGGGAACGGAAGTAAATTAATAAGTCCTACATTTATAGATAAATAAGCAATCAAATAAAGTATTGACTCTAATCCCAATCTAGATTGTTGATCGATTACTTGATATATTCCTACAGGACCAGATAATTGATTTACACCAACTTTACCAGTAAATAAATATTTAAGTGTATCTACCATACTACCAAATAAAGATCCTGTCTTATTAAACGCATAACTAATTGATTTACCAAAACCATATTCTTTTTCATATCTCGTAGCTATACCAAATTTATAACTAGTATTTCCCGCTTCATCCACAACTTTCATTGGTGTTATATCATACGTAACAATTTCACCATTAACTTTTTCTAGTTTAAAGGTAATTGTTTCACCAGTACTAGTCTGTAATTTTATCAACGCTTGATCCCAATTCTTAATTTTCTTACCATCAAGTTCAAGCAATAAATCACCACTACGGACACCTGCCGTATATGCTGGATATCCAACACTCACATCTCCCACATAAGGTTTCATTGATACAGCACCATATATAAGTGCACTGACAAATAAAATTAAAAATGCTAATAAGAAATTATTAAAAGGTCCAGCAAAAAGTACTAAAAATCTTTGAATAAAATTCTTATTACACATTTGCCTATCCTTAGGTATTTTCTTATCTTCAACATCCTCACCAGCTATCATTACATAGCCGCCAAGAGGAATCATTCTAACACAGAATTCAGTCTCTGCATTTTTCTTCTTTCTACCAAAGATCTTCTTTCCAAATCCTAAAGAAAATTCATATACATAAATATTTGCTAACTTAGCAAAAATAAAATGTCCAAATTCATGTATTGCTACGATTACACCAAGTATTAAAACAAACCATAAAAGTGATACTATATTCATATATTCCTCCTAAAATAATGCTAATATTAAAGATAAACCAAGTGATACATATATCACACTATCAAATCTATCTAATATTCCACCATGTCCTGGTATTAAATTTGAATAATCTTTCTTATCAAAATATCTTTTAATACTACTGAAAACCAAATCACCAAATTCTGAAATAACTGTCAAAAATAGTGATAACATAATCGTATCAAATATACTAACTCCACCAATGATGTTGTAATAATATACACTACCAATAAATGTTCCCATAGCTGTTCCAATAATTGTACCTTCGATAGTCTTCTTAGGTGAAATCGTTGTAAGTTTATGTCTACCTATTAAACTACCTCCAAGATAAGCATATGTATCAGTAATGAAAGCAATTACAAAGATAAATATACATTTAAGCACACTTGTATCACGTAAATATACAATATTCTGAAAAGCAAGTCCTAAAAAGTATACTATTCCCATTACATACATTGCATCTACAATATTATATTTCTTACTATCATTATAAAGTACTATTGGTATACTAAGTGACATAAGCGGTAACAAAATAGTTACCTTCATATCAAGAATATAAAAAGTATTATTTAAAGTTATTAGAAGTAAACATGCATAACTAATAAGTTTTATTACTTTTAAATCCTTTCCCTTTGTTCCAAACTTAATTTCAAAAAATTCATTAAATCCTAATACTGAAATAACTAACATTAAAATTCCAAATACTCTACTACTTACTATCATTGCTCCTACAAGTACAATAAGTAAGATAATGGCACTAAATGTTCTTTGTTTCATATTCCACCACCATTCTAAATTAATTATACTAAAAAAAAAGAGTTTATACAACTAAATTACCCTCTTTTACACTATCATTACACTTATTTCCCCAATAGTCTATCAATTTATCATCCCTATATATTGAAACTATTTCGCATTGCTTATTACATTTCAAACAACTATGTATTTTCGTATCCATTTTATAATTACATATATTAAAATCAAATTCCTTGTATTTCCCCTCTTTCTTAGCTAGTATTGCTATTCCTAAAGCTCCCATTATATGTGAATTTCTATTCACAATAACATGGTAGTCTAACATTTTTTCTATTTCATTAACTACTACCTTATTTCTACTGACACCACCACAAAACATAATCGGTCCATTGTTTATCATATCCTTAAAACTATTTACATATCCCCTAGCTATTCCTAAAGATATATTTCTAAGAACATCCTCTTTTTTATATCCTGATTGCATTTTATTAGATAAATCATTTTCTAAAAACATCATACATTTTGGTAATGCATCTATTCTACTTTTACCTTTCATAGCCATATCATTAACATCTTTAATATCGATGCCAAACATCCTCGTAAAATAATTAACATATGATCCTGATACATATTTACATATTGCATAATCTTTAATAATTCCATCTTCTAATATAATAGCTTTTGAATCTTCTCCACCTATTTCCATAATTGTTCTAACATTAGGATATAATTTCACACACCCCTCTACTAAAGAAGTAATTTCATTCCTAATAGTATTTGCTGATAATAATGAACCAACTAATTTTCTAGCTGACCCCGTCACCCCCAAAGAAATTACCCTATACTTATTTAAATCTATTTCTTTCTCCATATCTTTTATTACTTTCTTAGCCGCCTTCACTGGTTCCCCTAAAGTTTCTATATATGAACTAGCTAAGATATTCGCTTTATCATCTATGATAATTCCTTTCGTATATATTACTCCCACATCTAACCCCATATAAAGATTATTCATTTTACATCACCAAATAAATTATATTCCTTAAAACATGCAAAAAATGTCAAAAAAAAGAAAGCTATGCTTTCCTTTCTTCTAACCAATTCTCACCATCGACTATTCTTGCTGTTAGCATTGCCGCTGGACTGTCTCCAACAACGTTTAGTACTGTCGCTGGTGCATCGATAATCGTCGCAATAATTGTAAGTATTGGTAGTGCTCCCACCGGATACCCTAATAATGTTATAATTAACATTTCAGATATTGTTCCTCCACCAATAGGTACAGCAGTTACCAGTAATGTGGCTATAAGAGCTATTAATGATATTTTTAATATTGATACATTTCCATTAAATAAATATACCAAGAACATTATTTTAAATACGCTACCAATAACTGAACCATCCTTATGAAAACTTGTTCCAAGTGAAACAGTCGTCTCAGTTATATCATCAGGAACTCCAACCCTCTTTGTACATTCAATATTGACTGGCATTGTGGCTGCTGATGAACATGTTGCTAAAGCGGTAAGCGTTGATGGAATAATATTTGACCAAAACCTTTTTACCCCTAAAGAACCTGCACTAATGTATGCATATACCGTATATACTCCAAAATAACATACTAAAGATGCTAATAAATATACTAAAAAGGTATTTAAATATCCAATCGCTATACTGCTTCCAAATGTTCCTACCATTGCTGCAAAATAACATCCCAGTCCAATTGGCGCATAATACATAATTATCTTTATTACATTCATCAGTACTTCCGTAGCAGATTCTATAAATTCATACAATGGTTTTGCTTTTTCTCTAGCCATCGACATTGCCAATCCACTAATTATTGAAACAACTATTAAAGCTATCATATTATCTCTTGACAGTAGCTTATTAAAGTCATTAACCGATACCATTTCTACAGTTCTTTCTAATAAGTTTAATTCACCACTTACTTCTTCTCCAACTTCTAAACTTTCTCTAATCATTTCCCCGTTTTCTACATCAACTAGTCTAAACGAATAAGTACTGATAATACCTATTAGAACTGCTACCACTGAAGTTATTAAAAACATTATAAATGTACTGATTAATATTTTACCAATCCTTTTTGGTTGTTTCATTCTATATATTGATCCTGTAATTGTTAAAAATATTAAAGGCACAATAATTACAAGTAACATATTTAAAAATAAATCTCCAAAAGGACTTAACACTCTTGCCTTTTCTCCCAAAATAAGTCCAACTATTCCACCAAGAATAACTGCTCCAAGCAATATAATAATATGCTTATATTCTTTTTTCATAATACTCCCTTCATGATATTATATTGGTGTCTTTTTACTTTATTACAAAAAAAGAAAAAAGAGTAAAACTCTTTTATGAACACTCTGTTCCCACAAATTCATAACCATTTGCTGTCAAATTAACCTTATCTGTATTCTTTTTTAATTTATTTATCTTATTATCTCCATCGATATATCCTTCATCTATTAGTGTAGCTAATGTAACACTAGTTTTATCATCATTTAAAGAAAAATATATTTTAGCAGAATTCTTAACGATAGCTATTTGTTCAAGACATTCTCTTGTATCTCTCCTTTTAAGTGAAGAAGAAACATTGACAACCGCTACAATTGATATACTAGCAAGTATTACTACTACTGCTAATAGTTCTACTAATGTAAATCCCTTATTATTCATATTTACACCTCTACTATCTAATAGTATCATATTTTATCACATAAGTAAACGCTGTTTTTCATATATTTTAATGGTGATAATATGAAAATAATTAAACTAATCGGCCTTCTTACATTATTCTGTGTCACATTTATTTTCACTGAAAAAGTAATGACTATTACTATGGAACAAGATAGTATTATGATAAAAATAAAAGAAATATCCGAAAAATTAAAATATGATGCCATAGATGCTTCTATTGCCAGTGATACCATTATCCCCGGAAGAACTGGAAGTTATATCGATACAGAAAGCAGCTATAAAGCTATGAAAAAAATTGGTTACTTTGATGAATCACTACTTGTATATAAAAAGATATATCCTGAAGTATCTATCTATAATAATTACGGAAAATATATTATTAGTGGTAATAATAAAAATAAAGAAGTCTCTATTATAACTATCATCAATAACTCTAACACCCTAAATAATATCAAAACATTAATGAATAAATATCATGTTCCTATAAATATATTTATGGATAGTGAATATCTAAATAATAATATTGATATCCTTAGTACCCTTAATACCGAAATATATAACTATGGAAATAATGGTAAATATACCAGAGAAAATCTAATTATTAATAACAATATTATCAATAATAAAACTAATAATCCATCTAATATATGCTTGTTTATTAATAAAGATCCCATATCATTAAATAGCTGTAGCGATATAAAAATGTTCTCCCTTATCCCTAAAAAAATAACTTCCTATAGCATTATCGATAACTTATCTAGTGGTGGTATCTATCTATCTGATAACACTAAAGATTTAGATACAATCATCTCATACATCCTCAGTAAAGGTTATAATATTGTAAATCTATCTACGATCATATCCGAATAATTTTTACTCATAGTTTACATCTTTCCTTGATTTTACTCCCATTTTTCTCTATAATAACTATTGAAAGTCGTGATATTATGAAGTTATGTGAAGTAGATAAAAGCAAATTGGCACCAATGATGGCCCACTATGTAAACCTAAAAGAAAAAAATATGGATACCATCATTCTCTATCGTTTAGGTGACTTTTACGAAATGTTTTTCGAAGATGCTGAATTAGTTAGTCACGAATTAGAACTGACTCTAACAGGTAGAAATGCTGGATTAGATGAAAGAGTTCCCATGTGTGGTGTTCCTTATCATGCGGTCGATATCTACATTGATAAATTAATCAAAAAAGGATATAAAGTAGCTATCTGTGAACAACTTGAAGATCCTAAAACAGCTAAAGGTATCGTCGACAGAGATATAACTGAAGTAATATCATCTGGTTCAGTCGTCGGAGCTAACTCCTTAAATGAAAAAGAAAATAACTATATTGCTAGCTTATATTCACTAGAATACTGCTATATCCTAACATATAGTGATATTACAACTGGTGAAATATATTCTGAAGCATTAGAACCAGATAATGATATCATTATTAACAAAATACTTTTCTTAGGTATCAAAGAATTAATTGTCAACAATAATATCAATAAAGACTTAATATCAATACTTAAAAATACATATAAATTACCAATAACCTATACTGATAATCTATATGAAGAAGACACCTACAAATACATATATGAAGATATTACTGATAGTAGATATCATATTGGTATCAAACACTTAATATACTATCTAATCAATAATTTAAGAAGAAATATTACTCACTTCCAAAAAGTAGTAATTAGAAAAAATAATGAATACTTAAAAATGGATGTTCATACAAAAAGAAATCTTGAACTTACTGAAAGTATCCGTAACAAAGAAAAAATGTATTCCTTATTATGGCTTTTAGATGAAACTAAAACAGCTATGGGAGGAAGATTATTGAAATCATGGATTGAAAATCCATTAAAAGATAAAGAAGAAATAGAAAAAAGATATACCCTTGTCGGTACTCTTCTAGATGAATTCATTCTAAGTGAAGAGCTACGTAGATATCTATATGAAGTATATGACTTAGAAAGATTATGTGGAAGAATAGCCTTAGGTACTGCTAACGCTAAAGATCTTCTTCAACTAAAAGAATCTTTAAAACTATTGCCAAATATTAACGAAATATCTAAAAAAATAAAATATAAAGAATTTCCTGATGTAAGTGATTTATATAATTTACTAGAAAGTTCTATCTATGAAGAACCTCCTGCTACCCTAAAAGAAGGATATCTAATCAAAACCGGTTATAACAAAGAATTAGATGAATTAAAAGATCTTCGTAGTGGTGGTAAAGAATTTATAAGTAACTATGAAGCCGAAGAAAGAGAAAGAACAGGTATCAAAAATCTAAAAGTTGGCTTTAATAAAGTATTTGGTTACTATATAGAAATATCTAAAGGTAATCTTTCACTTATCAAAGATGGATTTGGTTATATCAGAAAACAAACTCTAACCAATTGTGAAAGATTTATAAATCCCATCTTAAAAGAAAAAGAAGATTTAGTATTATCTGCTGAAGAAAAAATAATAAATCTAGAATATGAATTATTTGTTTCCATTAGAGATAAATGTAAAGAATATATTCATACTATTCAAGATATTGCTAAAATGGTTAGTGTTCTAGACGTCTTATCATCTTTTGCTCTCGTATCAGAAAAATACAATTTTACAAGACCTACCCTAACTGATAAACATAATGTAAATATTCTTGAAGCTAGACATCCAGTCGTAGAAAAAGTAATTAAAGAAGATTATATTCCTAACGATATCGTTATGGATGAAAAAACATCTATCTTACTTATTACTGGTCCTAACATGGCTGGTAAATCAACATATATGCGTACTCTTGGAATAATTGTTATAATGGCTCAAATTGGTTCATATGTTCCAGCTAAAAAAGCCACTCTTCCAATCTTTGATAAAATATTTACTCGTATCGGAGCAAGTGATGATCTTGTCAGTGGTGAATCAACATTTATGGTCGAAATGACCGAAGCTGCTGATGCTATTAAAAATGCTACCCCTGATAGTTTAATTCTATTTGATGAATTAGGTAGAGGTACTGCTACGTTTGATGGTATGAGCCTAGCTCAAGCTATTCTCGAATATATCAATAATAAAATAGCTTGTAAGACATTGTTTTCTACTCACTATCATGAACTTACTGATCTAGAAAATACTCTAGATAAACTAAAGAATAAACACGTCAGTGCTGAAGAAAAAGATGGTAAAATAACATTCTTACATAAAGTAAAAGATGGTAGTGTCGATAAAAGTTATGGTATCAATGTTGCCAAATTAGCTAACCTACCAAAAGAAGTTACTGATAGAGCTACTGAAATACTAAATGTTTATGAAAGTAAAGAAAAGAAAAGAGACGTTATTATTCAAACTACTCTTCCACTAGACTTTAAAGATGAAAAAAGTGAAGTCGAAGAAAAAATAAAAGAATTAAACGTCTTAGAATTAACCCCAATGGAAGCTATTAATGTCTTATATGAACTTAAGAATAAAATAAAGTCTTAATTGACTTTATTTTTTTATTTATGTTATAATTTTCTTGGTGGTTAAAATGTATGACATCATAATTGTCGGAGCCGGTCCTGCCGGACTATTTGCTGCTTATAAATTAATAAGCGAAAACAAAAAATTAAAGATTGCTATTTTAGATCGTGGTAACGCTGTCAAAACAAGAGTATGTCCTATGAATAAACTAGGTATTCCTTGTCAAAACTGTAATCCATGTAATATCCTATCAGGATATGGTGGCGCAGGAACATTCTCTGATGGTAAACTAAATTATATTCATAAATTAGGTAAATCAGATTTAACTAAATATATGTCAGAATCACAAGCTATGAAATTAATAGATGAGACTGAAGAAATATTTAATAGTTTTAAAATGGATGCTGAAGTATATCCATCTAATATGGATGAAGCTAAAGCAATTCAAAAAGAAGTTGCTATTGCCGGAGCTAAATTATTAATCATTAAACAAAAACATTTAGGTTCTGATCATTTACCTGAATATATTGATGGTATTTGTGATTACTTAAAAGAAAAAGGCGTAACTCTAGTTGACAAGTGTGATGTTTTAGATATAAATACCAAAGATAAATTAAATCACGAAGTAATATGCAATTTAAAAGGTAAAGAAAAAGTATATACTGCTAAAGAAGTAATCGTTGCTCCTGGTAGAACTGGAGCTAAATGGGTTCAAGAATTTGCTGATAAATATAAAATTCCATATAACTCTCAATCAATTGAAATTGGTGTTAGAATCGAAGTAAGAAAAGATATTATGGAAGACTTGACTAATATTATTTATGATCCAACAATATTTATTAAGACTAAGACATATGGTGATGAAATAAGAACCTTCTGTACTAATCCAGGCGGATTTGTTACTAAAGAAAATTATTATGGTTATATCTGTGTCAATGGGCATGCCCTAAAAGAAACTAAATCAAATAATACTAACTTTGCATTTATTTCTAAAATAAATTTAACAGAACCAGTTACTAATACAAGATTATATGGTGAATCTATTGCTAGAATAGCTAACGTTCTAGGCGATGGTAAACCAATCATTCAAAGTTTGAAAGATCTTCGTGGTGGAAGACGTAGTGAATGGCATAGAATTGATAAAGGTTTCATTGAACCAACATTAAAAGATTGTGTCGCTGGAGACTTAGCATTAGTAATGCCACATCGTATTATCACTAATATCTTGGAAGGATTAGAAACACTAGATAAAATAATTCCTGGTGTCAATAATGATGATACATTATTATATGGTCCAGAAATAAAATTCTTCTCAAACGAAATAGAAACAGATAATAATTTCAAACTAAAAGATGATAACGTATACTTTATCGGTGATGGAGCTGGTAAAGCAGGTAATATTGTTACTGCTGCTGCCACTGGTTTAGTAGCTGCTAAAGACATTCTAAAAAAGTACGAATAGTACTTTTTTTCTTGCATTTATAACACTTTTTTGTTATTATTTTATTAGAGTAAAGAGGTGGCAGTATGATTAAATTCATTATTCTTACATTTATTGGTTTTTACTTACTTATCAAGGGTTCTGATTTATTCGTAGATGGTATTTCATCATTTGCCCATAACATCAAAGTACCAAAACTAATTGTTTCGTTAACTGTCGTTGCCTTTGGTACAAGCACACCCGAATTATTCATTTCATTTAAAAGCTTATTAAATGGCAATAATGATATAGTCATGGCTAATGTCGTTGGTTCAACAATTGTTAATACAATGTTAGTAATTGGTGTAGCTGCCATGGTCAAATCAATGAAAATAAAAAGTGAAACAGTAAAAAAACAATTACCCCTTCACTTATTACTTATAACAATATTTGCTATATTGTTCTTAGATGGACCATTTAATGGTACTGAAAATGCTATTTCTAGAAGTGATGCCCTAATCATGTTCTTATTGTTTGGATATTTTGTATACTATACATATAAATATGCCAAAGAACAACAAAGTAAAAATATTTTTAAATTATTCTTAGAAAAAGAAAAACCAAAATGGAATCTTTCTAAATCAATATTCTATTCATTATTAGGTTTAGCATTTATTGCTATTGGTAGTGAACTTGCTGTTACTAACTGTGTCAACATTGCCGAAGCAATGCATGTAAGTCAAAAGATTATTACAATGGTTATTCTAGTAGTTGGTACATCTACTCCAGAATTAATTATGGCTGTAACTGCTGTTAAGAAAGATGAATTTGATATTATTATTGGTAATATCGTTGGTACAAATATCTTTAATATTGGTTTTGTATTAACCTTACCAGTCTTAATATTTGGTGGATTTAGTACTCCAAGCTTTAATTCATATGATATGATAATAATGATAATTGCAGGACTTCTTATCTATATCTTTGCTAAAGATGATAAAAAGATTGATAAAACAGAAGGTCTAATCATGATAACAATCTTTATTATCTATTATGCATATCTTATATTAGTATAAAAAAAGCGTTTAAAACGCTTTTTTATTTTACAAACAACTACTATTATCTGGATTATATGTTTTACCTAAATAATTGACATATACTTCTATTTTAGCTTCACTAGCCTTACGCCAATTACCTTCATTCCAATACCAAATAAATTCATTCTTATTACTCATATATGATCCTTCATATATAATTGATTTAACATTAAATATCTGATATGGAATTCTATTCATTGCATAATTATCTTTAAAAGTATACATTTCTCCATTTAATTTAGAATATGCTATTTCCGTATCATAATCTTTAGCATAAAACCTTTTATGACTTTCTGTTAAATTATAGATACTATTCCATTTATTAACTATTGCTAACTCATTAGCTAAATCTTTTATCTGTCCTCCGATTAATACCTCATATCCAGAAAAATAATTATTGCCAATTGAATTATGATGATTACTGTATACCACTCTTGATACCACTCCGTAGTGTCCTACCTCATATGCTGTTCTATGCAGTCTACTCAAACTACTAGGTCCAAAATCATCACCATAATAGTCTCCTTCTCTAGTCATATAAACACTAAGTCCATGCGCTTCATATCTACATTTTTCATATAAAGAAACTGTTAAATTCATTTCTTTTTCCTGAATGTATGCATTGACTGCCCCACTATCTGATCCTCCATGTCCTGGATTTATTAAAACATCGTATGTGTATCCGTGATTACTAACATTTATACTTACTTCATCACTACCATTATAGCTAAAACTAACTAGTTTACTTCCTACTTTTCCTCTAGCCAGTCTCTCTATAATATTCATCTTATTGAGAAGTGCTTCTTCGTTTACAAACATTTTATAATCACCATTAGCAACATCCCCAAAAGATAAATTTATCGTATATTTATTATCACTAACCGTAATTGGAAATTCATAAGTACTATCTCCTACCAAAACAATTTTATTTTCTTCAAGAGGTTCCTTTACATATCCTTCTAAATAAACATTATCTCCCGTAAACTTATTTACTTTAATTGTATTTTCATAAGAAGTTTCAACAACCTTTGGTATTGATACCTTAGGTTCTTCTTTTACTACCGCTACAACTACATTAGGTTTTTTAACCGTTACTTCTCTCGTTACTTCAGCTTCATTACCTGATGAATCACTAGTCTTATAAGTAAGTGTATATACCCCAGCTTTACTAGTATCTACTTCTCCAGATACCGTTACTTCTAATTCTTCCATAGAATTATCTGTAACTTCATAACCGGGTTCTTCATATTCTTCTCCAACTAGAATAGTTACCTTATCACCATTAAGTGTAATAACAGGACTAGTCTTATCGACAATACTTACTTCTTTTTCTTCTTCATATCGCTTATTATTATAAATAATATAGTATTTAAGAATATATGTTCCAACTTTTGTAAGATCAAAATTACTCTTATCAATCTCTAAAAGTTTTCCCATATCTTCACCATTTACCACAACACTTGCCTCAGGCAAAATATACGCTGTAGAATTAACTTCTATTTCCTTTACTACATCATCAAAGAAAACAAATTCTACTTCAACATTATTCTTTTTATTGAGTAACATAAAACCAGCAATACCTAAAATAGATACTACCAAAACGATTATAACTACTAATATAATTGTTTTTTTACTTCTCATATGTTACTCCTAATTTCTTATTTATATTCTACAAGTTCAGATATTTTCTTTCTAATATTATGGAATGGACTAGGTGGACACAACTTAGACTTATATCCAAGTGGCATTACTACCAAAGGAATTAAATTATCTGGTATATTAAATTCTTCTCTAAGAATGTCTTCATGAAATAAACCTATCCATATATTATCGACTCCTAAATTCGTAGCCTCTAATATCATATGCGTACTAACGATAGATGCATCCATCTCATAACTAGAATAATTTTCCCTACTATAAGCTTTTTCCTTATCTCCACATATAATTAGTACAGTTCCAGCACCAAATCTTCCGTGCGTAGCCTTATCTAACTTTTTAATACCCTCTTCACTTCTAACTACATATATTTTTACGGGTTGTAAGTTTTTAGCAGTTGGCGCTAATCTTCCTGCTTCAAGTATCTTTTCTATTTTCTCATCTTCAACAGGTTTACTACTAAAAAGCCTTGTTGCCTTTCTCTCACGAATAACTTTCTCAAATTCCATACAATCACCTATTTTAATTATAACACAAAAACTCTAATTATCTCTAATTAAAGTTTTTTCTAGTAATAAAACCATTAAATACATCAAATATGAAACAATAATTAAAAGTAAAATACCTGCAAACACTAAATTTAAATTAAATACCTGTGATCCATAATTAATTAAATATCCAATTCCCTGTTTAGATACTAAAAACTCACCCATAATAACACCCACCATACTCATACCAACATTTATCTTTAAACTACTTATAATGACATGATAATTGTAAGGTATTATTAAATATTTAAGTATCCTATATTTACTTGCTTGAAAACTATTCATTAGTTTTATCATATTCTTATCTGTATTAACAAATCCACTATATACATTAGTAATAGTAATAATTAATGATATAAGTAGTGCCATTACAATAATCGATTTAATATTAGCTCCACTAAGTATTATAATTACAGGACCTAATGCTACCTTAGGTAAACTATTTATCACTGTTAAATATGGGTCCATTACCCTATATAAAAATTTACTATACCAAAGAATAATTGCAATAATTGTACCTAATAGTGTTGCTAACACAAAACTAATAATCGTTTCATATATTGTTATCCATATATGATTAAATAAATTATTAGTTTGATATAAAGATATAATCGTTTTAATTATCTTAGATGGTGATGAATATATAAAAGAATTAATTATATTATGACTAGATAAATATTCCCATAGTATTACTATCAATAATAAAATAATTATTCTAGTAACATGTACTAATATATTATTTTTCTTAATATTAGATAGATATTTCCTATATTCACTATTCATATCCATCTATCTCTTTCCATACCATATCATAATAAGTACTAAATTCTTTATTCATTCTATTTTGAAAAGGAGTTCCCTTTTTATCCCATTTAATATTAAATATCTTTTTTATTTTACCAGGTCTCTCACTTAAAACGACAATCCTATCAGCAAGAGAACAAGCCTCTCCAATATCATGAGTAATCATAATAACTGTTTTATTTTCTTCCTTAATTATTTCATATACATCATCACATACCTTTAATCTAGTCTGATAATCTAAAGCTGAAAAAGGTTCATCCAGTAAAAGAATATCTGGCTTCATCGCTAACGTCCTAATTAGTGCTACTCTCTGTCTCATACCACCCGATAATTCTTTCGGATAACTATTAATAAATTCTGATAATCCATATGTCTTAAGTAATTTCTTAACATAATTAATATTTTCCTTAGTAAGATCATTCTTAATTTTAAGTCCTAATAATGCATTATCTAAAATAGTTAACCATGGAAATAAAGAATCACTCTGTAACATATATCCAATTCTAATATCTTTATTACCCCTAATTACTCCACTACTTTCCTTATCAATGCCACCAATAATATTTAGAAGTGTGCTCTTACCACATCCTGATGGACCTACGATTACCAAAAATTCTCCTGGATATATATTCATTGATATATCAAGTAATGCTGTAGTCTCCTTATCCTTACTATAATAATTCTTAGAAATATTTTCTATTTCTAAAATACTATTCATAATCCTTAAAAAATTCTTTATATATTAACTTATCATAAGGAGCATAATCATCTAATTCACCACTTGCAATAATAATATCTTGAATATGTTTCCATTCTTCTTCACTAATACTTATATTCTCTTTCCAAGCATTACCATCTCTATATCTTTTAACTATCTTTTCCATATCACTTAAACTTGTATCTGGAAAATAATCTATAAGTAATTTAGCAATTTCTTCATCATTATGACTATAAACATATTTAAGGCCCTTATCAACTGCCTTAGTAAATGACTCAATTACATCTTTATTATTCATAATATAACTACGTCTAGCATTATATGCCGTATATGGAACATTACCGCCTAAGTCTCCCACATAAGCTACCACATAACCAAGTCCTTGTCTTTCTACTGATGTAGCATTTGGTTCAAACAAGGTAACAAAGTCTCCATTACCTGAAATAAAAGCTCCCTCCATTGCTGGAAATGCTACCGATGTATCGATATGTAAATCCTTTTTAGGATCTATTCCATGTTCTCTAAGAGCCCATTCGAATGTCATTTCAGGCATACCACCGACTCTTCCTCCAATGACAGTCTTACCTCTTAAATCATCTAATG
>JAEEZV010000043.1 GCA_016291995.1 Caryophanales bacterium | reverse complement strand
TCACAGTTTTATCAAGAAGAACAAACTAATATTATTTCAAGATTAAAGAGTTTGATTGAACCAATAATGATTATCTTACTTGCAGCATTAGTCGGTGTTATACTAATTGCAATAGTATATCCAATGTTTGATATTTATAGTAAGATGATATAAGGAGTAGATATGGAAACATTATATTTGATTATCTTCTTCATATTTGGTAGTGCAATGGGTTCATTTTATCATGTAATAGCAACAAGGGTATCAAAAGGTCTATCAATAGTTAGTCCTGGTAGTCATTGTGAAAAATGTAATCATACACTAAAATGGTATGAATTGATTCCAATTTTATCTTATATATTGCAAGGAGGAAAGTGTCGTAAATGTCATGCCCCATTACCTTCAAGTTATTTGCTTATGGAATTATGTACGGGTATCTTATTTGCAGTATGCTATCATAAATTTGGCTTTACTCTTGAACTAATATCATCAATTATATTTGTTTCAAGTTTGATAATAATAATAATAAGTGATATTGAATATATGATTATTTTAGATGAAGTATTAATATTTGCTATTTTAGGTATCATAATTGTAGATATCTTTAGTATCGGTTTATATGATACTTCAATTAGAATTTTATATGGAATGGGTGCTTTTGTAACGATGCTTCTCATAAAAAAAGCTGGAGATGTGATGTTTAAGCAAGAATCTCTAGGTGGTGGAGATATTAAACTAATGTTTTTAATTGGTTTAGTTATAGGTTATCCAATGGCAGTATGTAACATTTTTTTAGCAACATTTATTGCGTTTCCCATTGCCTTATTTTTACTTGTATCAAAGAAAGATAATATTATTCCATTTGGTCCATTTCTAAGTATGGGAGCAATAATATTATATATATGGGGGTTAACATTTGCCGATGTTATTAACTTTATTATAAACTAGAAAAGAGGTTAAATATGAAGAAAGGAATTATAGCATTTATCCTTTTGTTGGTAGTTTCATTAAGTATTGTGTCTTTGTATACGACATTTGCATTTGATGAAGAGACAGCAAGTTTAAATGAATCTACTTCAGATTACAATATAATATATTCGATGATGTCTGATTCCAATAGAAGTATTGTAGTAGATGCGATGGAAGAAAAGTATTATGACATTGTTTTAGAAAACGTATATGATTCAAATGTTAGATACGGAATGTATTATTATTTATCGAGTCCAGAAGTGATGCCTAATTGTGTAAGTATCACATTAGCTGAAGGTTCTGCTGATCCTGTCGAAGGAATTATAAAACCTAAGAATGTTAAATCTGTTTCAATAAAAGTGACTAATAATTCCGATTCTAAAATATATTTAACAATCGGAGCATTAATTGGTTTTGAAAATGGATTAATCGAAGATTTGGTTCGCGATGGTGAAGTTTTAATAAAATAGAAAGGGTGAAAAAGTGAAAAGAATAGCTATTAATGGGTTTGGAAGAATTGGAAGGTTAGTATTTAGAATATTAGAGAAAAGGACGGATATAAGAGTTGTTGCTATCAATGATTTATCAACTCCAGAAGAACTTGCATATCTACTAAAATATGATACTAATCATCGAAGATATGATAAAAAAGTAACATTTGATGACAATGCTATTTATGTTAATAATAGAAAAATTCAAGTATTCAAAGAAATGGATCCAAGCAATTTACCTTGGAAAAAATTAAATATTGATATTGTTCTAGAATGTACTGGTAAGTTTACTAGTTATGAAAAAGCAATGTTACATGTAAGCGCTGGAGCTAAAAAAGTATTAATTAGTGCTCCAGGAAAAGGTGAAATGAAGACGGTTGTTTATAATGTAAACGATAATATTCTTAAAGACAGTGATATCATTGTATCTGCAGCATCTTGTACTACCAATTGTTTAGCACCAGTTTTAAAAGTTCTTGATGATACTTTTGGTATTGTAAAAGGCAACATGACTACAATTCATGCATATACAAATGATCAAGTTACTTTGGATGTTACACATAGTAAAGGAATTATGGAAAGACGTGGTAGGGCATGTGCAATGAATATGGTTCCTACGTCTACAGGGGCAGCAAAAGCTATTGGTAAAGTATTACCTAAATTAGATGGAAAAATATTGGGAACAGCTATTAGAGTTCCAGTATCAGATGGTTCATTAATAGATGTCGTTTTAGAACTTAAAAAGAAAGTAACAAAAGAGAAAGTTAATGAAGCGTTTAAGAAAAAAGTTAACGAAACACTTCATTATACAGAAGATCCGATTGTATCATCTGATATTATTTCTTCAACATGTGGAGCAACAGTAGACGGTAATTTAACCGATGTACTTACGGTAGATGATAAACAATTAGTACATGTTGTAGCATGGTATGATAATGAAATGGGTTATTCATACCAAATGGTTAGAACGTTCTTAAAGATGTGAATGTTGAAATAAAATTAAAAATATGCTATCATTATTATGAGTAAAAATAGATTGAGGGTGATATTGTGGAATTCAAAAAGCTTGTAATTGTTCTTAGTATCACTCTATCTATGGTCGTAGCAATGATGTTTGGAGTTAGTTATGGTTGGTATGCTTATGCCAATGCTGAAACAAAAGTTACTGCAACGACTGCGAAAAATGCTCCAACAGTTATGTTTAAACAAACAGAATATATTAATGCAGTAAAAATGATGCCAATCTTAGATGAAGATAGATATAAATATGCCAATAAAAACAGTTTTACAGTTACTGTTGGTGAAAATTTATCAAAATACCAAGTAGGTGTTGAAATTTCTCTTAAAGATATTAAAATGTCTGAAGAACTTAAAATTGCTAATTATAAGTATGAACTTTTGCAAGATGGAGAAGTAGTTAAGAAAGGTAATTTTGATATAACTGGAGAAATTGGTACATTACCACTTATGCCTATGACCGTATTGAAACCACAAGAATATCCAAAAACATATACATATGAATTTTATGTTTGGTTGAGTGATGATGGTACTAATCAAAATTATTTGATGAATAAAGGATTTAGTGCGAAAATTAACATTAATAGTGCCACAAAAAAGTAGAAGGAAGGTAGTGTTATGAATAATAAATTATTTTATTCTGTTGCTGGTGTTTTACTGGTAGTTATGATGATTGCCGGTAGTACTTATGCCTTTTATTCTGCTAGTGCTAATAGTTCAGAGTTAGAAATGGATGCTTCAGCATTAGAAGTAATATATACTGGAGGAACTTCTTTAGATGGTGAAATGCCAATTGTAGCTACTAAAGAAGAGGGTTATATTACAGAACTTAATATAAAAGTTGGTGCTAATAGCACAGAAGCCGATGCAACACTTTTTATTCATATAGATGAAATTACTCAAAACTTGGCAATAGATGGATTTAAATGGTATGTCGTAGGTACAAAAAGTGGTAATCAGGTATATACAAACAGTGGAAACTTTTCTGGTAAAAATGCTACAAATAATAATACAATAAATATTGTTGAACATTATCATTTAACAACGGCAAATACAGTATTTACATTGTATATGTGGTTAGATGGTAATATGATTGATAATAGTATTTTAGGTGGTAGTTTCAGTGGTTATGTCGGAGCATCGACAGAACAAGTTAGCGGTGTTTTAAGTTAATGTCATAAAATTTAATTATTTTAATATAATTAATTGTCACAGAGTGATAGAAGGGGCACAAGCGTTTGTGTTCTTTTCTTATATATGATATAATTATTATGAGGTAAGAATATGAAAATAATATTTAAAATAATCATGTTATTTATATTAATTATTTTAATTATAAATTTATTTATGATTATCTATACAAATAAAAAAATAAAAGATCAAAATAAATTATTGGATGAATCATATGATTGTATATTAGTTTTAGGCGCAGGTATTAGAAAGGGAAAACCTAGTCCAATGCTTGAAGATAGACTTTTGATGGCAAAAGAGCTTTATACTGCTGGATTATCTTCAAAAATACTTGTAAGTGGGGATCATATGAATAATAATTATGATGAAGTAAATGTAATGAAGGATTACTTGATCGAAGCCGGTGTGCCATCAGAGGCCATTT
>JAEEZV010000007.1 GCA_016291995.1 Caryophanales bacterium | reverse complement strand
TTAAAATTAGAATTTAAACTATGAATATCTCTAAATGCTGCATCATATTCACTTGTATTATTAAATATAAAGAAATTACTATTAAATGGAATTTTATCTTTCATATTGAAAAAGTTTTGAATAATTCTAGCAACACCACATGTTTTACCAGAACCAGTATTACCAAATATAGCCATATGGTTACTAAACATTTCATTTATATTAACCTTAACTGGATAATCATTATATAATGGACTAACACCAAGAATCATCGTTTTATTATCGTTATCACCAACGAGTTCTCCAAGTTCTTGCTGATTAATAATTCTAATCGTGGCATTTAATGTTGGTCTACGAATTATACCACTAAAAAACTTGTTGTTTATGAATTCACCAAGAAAAGAAATTTTTGCTTCATCATTGACTACTTCATCAATTTCACCAAGAATTTTCTTATCTTTATCCTCTAAAACAACATTATAATTAAGAATATCGTCACTAATATTGTTTGAAACTTTTACTAGTGCATAGTTTTTTGTAATAGATAATATTTTTTCAAACATAAAAAATCCCTCTATTCTTTTATAACATTATATCAAAAAAAAATGTAAAATAAAAGATAAATTAATTAAAAAAGCAAAAAATTTGTTGACATAATTCACCTAATTCTATATAATAAAGAAGATTTTAACTTGGAGGTGTAATATATATGAAAAGAACTTATCAACCAAACAAAAGAAAAAAAGCTAAGAAACATGGTTTTTTTGCTAGAATGAAAAGTAATGTAATAAATAAAAGAAGAGCAAAAAAAAGAAAAAAATTAAGCGCATAGCCACTAACAGTGGTTTTTTGTTTATAAAATGGTAAAGGAGTAATTATGAATAAAGATAAAATAATTAAAGAAAGTAGTCTTTTTTCTGAAATAATATCAAAAAAACAATCTGTAAGAAATAATTATTTCAGTATTTATTATCAAAAGTCTGATATGAATAAATATGGTATAACAATACCTAAAAAAATAGGCAAAGCCAATGTTAGAAATAAAATAAAAAGACAAATAAAAAATATTATAATTACTAATGAAAAAAATATACCAAAGGAATATAATTATGTTATAATTATTAAAGAAGCCACTACTACTACAGATTATGGCTCATTAGAAAAAGAACTATTAAATTTAATAAAGAAAGTGGGAAAATAATGAAAAATTATAAAAAAATGTTATTATTAGTAATAATTATATTTGCCTTAACTGGTTGTACAAAAATGCTAAAAGATAGTGATAATAAAATAGTAAGAAACAAAATAACTGGTGGAACTGTAACTGAAAATATTATCTGTAAGCCAACAAACAAAGACACAATCAAAATATATGAAGAACATGGCGTAGATATTAAATCGCTACCAAGTTGTGCAAAATTTACACCATTAAAAAACTATGAAGGATTGTGGACAAGTTTATTTGTAAAACCATTAGCTTGGTTAATTATTCAAATAGGAAAATTACTTAAAAATTATGGTTTAGCAATTATTGTAACTTGTTTATTAATAAGACTCATCTTATTTCCATTTACTAGAAAAACAGCTATGCAATCTGAATTATTAAAGAAAGCTCAACCTGAACTTGCTAAGTTGGAAAAGAAATATGAAAATAAAACAAGTACTGAAGATCAAAATAAAAAAGCCCAAGAAATGATGTTAATATATCAAAAATATAAAATTAATCCAATTTCTGGATGTTTACTTGCATTTATTCAATTACCTTTATTATTAGCATTCTATGAAGCAATAAATAGAACACCAGCTATCTTCGAAGATAAATTATTATTCTTTGAATTGGGAAAAACACCTTGGATAGGAATTAAATCAGGAGAATATATTTATATTTTATTAGTAGTTTTAATCTTTTTAGCAACATTATTCTCATTTAGAAAAACATTAAAAGATCAAACTGCACAAGGTGGAAATATGAAGATGACATTATACTTTATGTTAGCCATAATTACTTATAGCTCATTTACATTAGCAAGTGCTGTAGGTATCTATTGGATAACATCAAATGTATTTACTATAATACAAAATATAATGGTTGAAAGAAAGAAGGTTAACTAATGAAAAAATATGAATATGAAGGACGTACAAAAGAAGAAGCAATTGAAAAAGCAACTACTGAATTAAAAGTCGTAGAACAAAATTTAATTGTTAATGTGCTTGAAGAAAAAAACACACTACTTAAGAAAAATGTCAAAATAGAAGTTATTAATTATAATGATCTAATTGATTATATTAAAGAAAGTATCATTGAAATAACTAAACTTATGGGTCTTACAGTTAATTTAGAAGTAAGAAGACGTGAAGATAATATTACTATTAAATTATTTTCAGATCACAATGCTGTACTAATTGGTAGAAATGGTAGTACAATCGAAGCATTACAAACTATCGTAAGACAAATTGTTTCAAACGAAACAAAAGAATATATTGGTATTATCTTAGATGTTGAAAATTATAAAGATAAAAAAGTTAAGAATCTTGAATTTATGGCTAAGAAAATAGCAAGAGAAGTAAAAGATACAAAAGTTGAAGTAAAACTTGATAGTATGAACTCTTATGAAAGAAGAGTTATTCATAGTATCTTATCAGACAATAAGTATGTATATACTGAATCTGTTGGCGAAGAACCAAATAGATGTGTTGTCATTAAACCTAAAGAAATGTAAAAGATATTAAAAAAATATCTTTTTTTTTATATCTGTGTTAAAATATATGCAGATTGGAGGGAAAATTATGGAAGATACAATTGCTGCTATCTCAACAGCCCTAGGTGTCGGAGCGATATCTATTATTAGATTAAGTGGTAAAGATGCCGTAAATATCGTAGATAAATTATTTGATGGAGACTTAAAAAATGCCAAAACACATACAATTCATTATGGACATATTGTTTCTAATGGAGAATTAATTGATGAAGTATTAGTAAGTGTCATGTTAGAACCTAAAACATTTACGAGAGAAAATGTCGTAGAAATTAATTGCCATGGTGGAATAAGTACAACCGAAAAAGTTTTAGAATTAGTTCTATCTAATGGGGCTAGATTAGCTGAACCAGGTGAATTTACTAAAAGAGCTTTCCTTAATGGAAGAATAGACCTAATGCAAGCTGAGGGTGTCATGAATCTAATCGAATCTAAAACAGATCTTTCAAGAAGTACCTCTATGAAACAATTAAATGGTACTGCTTCCAATTTAATATCATCATTAAGAAGTGAACTAATTGATATTATTAGTAATATAGAAGTTAATATTGATTATCCAGAATATGAAGATATTGAAGTAGTAACAAATAATAAAATATTACCAAAAATTAAAGAATTTAAGGATAAAATTAAAAAGATAATTAAAGAATCAGAAAATGGCAAAATTATTAATGAAGGTATCAATATCGGTATAATTGGTAAACCAAATGTTGGTAAAAGTAGTCTATTAAATGCCTTACTCGAAGAAGATAAAGCCATTGTAACTGAAATTGAAGGAACAACCAGAGATATCGTAGAGGGTAAATTTATTCTTGATGGTATTGTATGTAATGTGATAGATACTGCAGGAATAAGAAAAACAGATGATATTGTTGAAAGTATTGGCGTAAACAAAAGCTTAGAAACAATAAAGAAAGCCGACTTAATTATTTACATGCTAAATAACAACGAAGAACTAAATGATAATGATAAAGAATTGTTAGAAAAGATAAAAGATAAAAAACATTTTATTGTCATAAATAAAATAGATCTAGATAACAAATTGAAAATAGATGAAGAAAATGCAATTAAAGTAAGTATTACAAAAGGAATTGGAATAGAAAAAATAAAAAATAAAATAATTGAAATGTTTAATTTAGAAATGATTAATACTAAAGATATGACTTATCTAAGTAATGCAAGAAGTATTGCTTTGTTAAATAAAGTATTAAATATTATAAATGACTGTATAGAAAATATTGAAAAAGAACTTCCAATAGATATTATTGAAATGGATTTAAAGAACAGTTGGAGTATTTTAGGTGAAATAATTGGTGAAACATACACCGATGAATTAATAGATGAAATATTTTCTAGATTCTGTCTTGGAAAGTAGTGATAACTATGGAATATGACATTATTGTCGTAGGTGGAGGACATGCAGGATGTGAAGCCGCTTATGCTGCTGCCACAATTGGAAAGAAAACACTTTTAATAACGGCTAGTAAAAATAACATTGCTACCCTACCTTGTAATCCCTCAATTGGTGGTAGTGCTAAAGGTATTATAGTCCGTGAGATAGATGCTCTAGGTGGTATCATGGGTAGAATTGCCGATAAAACACAACTTCAGATGAAGATGTTAAATTCATCAAAAGGACCTGCTGTTAGATCATTAAGAGCACAAGTAGATAAAGTAACATATCCAAAAACAATGCTAGAAACATTAGAAAAAAAAGAAAATCTAGAGATTAAAGAAGCTATGATTGAGGATTTGATTGTTGAAGACAAAGAAGTTCAGGGAGTAATTACCGAATCAAATGAAAAAATATATAGTAAAAAAGTTATTTTGACAACAGGAACATATTTAAAAGCTGACATATTAATAGGTAGTGAAAGAACAAGAAGTGGTCCTCATGGTGAAAAGCCATCAATGCATTTAAGCGATAAATTAAAAGCATATGGTTTTGATATTTTAAGACTTAAGACAGGAACTCCACAAAGAATTGAAAAGAGTTCTATTGACTTTTCTAAAACGCACGAAGAAAAAGGCGATAGCGAGTGTTATAGCTTCAATACTGAAGCAACAAATGATTATGACGTAACTAAGCAAATACCATGTCATTTAATTTATACAACGCCTGAAACTCACAAAATAATTCTTGATAATTTAAATAAATCAGCCATGTATGGCGGAAGAGATGATATCGAAGGTGTTGGGCCAAGATATTGCCCTTCAATAGAAGATAAAATCGTTAGATTTAGCGATAAAGAACGACATCAACTATTTATAGAACCAGAAAGTATCTATTATGATGATATGTATCTTCAAGGATTTTCAACAAGCATGCCAAGAGATGTCCAAGAAAAAATGGTTCATTCACTACCAGGTCTAGAAAATGCTATTATTAATAAATACGCATATGCTATTGAATATGATGCTATATACCCTACTCAAGTAAATAGATCATTAGAAACTAAAGTGTTAAAAAACCTTTATACTGCTGGCCAAATCAATGGCACAAGCGGATATGAAGAAGCCGCAGGACAAGGAATAATTGCAGGAATTAATGCAGCCTTATCAATCGATAATAAAGAACCATTAATATTAAAAAGAAATGAAGCATATATTGGTGTTTTAATTGATGATTTAGTAACAAAAGGAACAATTGAACCATACCGTATGCTAACATCTCGTGCCGAATATAGATTAATTTTAAGACACGATAATGCCGATTTAAGACTAACTGAATATGGTTATAAAGTTGGTACAATAAAAGAAGAACGGTATCAAAAATTTATAAACAAAAAAGAAAATATAAAAAAGATTATCTCTATTCTAAAAGAAACAAAAATTAATCCAACTAAAGAAAATAATGAAAAATTAGCAAAATTAAATAGTGCTACTTTAAAAGATTCAATTAGTTTATATAATCTATTAAAAAGAACTGAAATTACAATGTCTATTTTACAAGAAGAAAAGTTTATAGATTTAGATTATACTAAAGAAGAATTAGAACAAGCTGAAATATTTAGTAAATATGAAGGATATATCAATAAAGTCAACAAAGAAGCTGAAAAGATGCTTAAATATGAAGAAAAACAAATTCCAACAAATATTGACTATAATGTTGTACCTAATTTAGCTAGTGAAGCTAGACAAAAATTACAAAAGATAAATCCTACTACATTAGGGCAAGCCCTAAGAATTAGTGGTGTTAACCCATCAGATATATCCATTTTAATGATATATTTAAGGAAGTATTATCATGAATAAAGAAGAATTTATAAATGAACTAAAAAAAATTAATATTGATGTTACAGATAAAAAATTAGAACAACTAGATAAATACTATAAAATATTAGTTTCCGAAAATGAAAAATATAATTTAACAGCCATAACCGAAGAAAAACAAGTATACTTAAAACATTTTTATGATTCTTTAACAATATTCAAAATGATCGAACTAGAAAATCAAACTATTTGTGATATTGGTACAGGAGCAGGATTTCCGGGCATGGTATTAAAAATATTTTTTCCTAACTTAGAAATAACCTTATTAGATGCTACTAGTAAAAAATGCCAATTCTTAGAAAACGTTATAAAAGAATTAGGTTTAACAAAAATAAATGTCGTTAATGCAAGAGCAGAAGAATATAGTCATAAAGTAAGAGAACATTATGATTTAGTAGTTTCAAGAGCTGTAGCACCACTAAAACATCTACTTGAATATTCTATCCCGCTACTAAAAAAAGATGGTTATTTTATAGCAATGAAGTCTTCAATTGCTGAAGAAATGCAAAATATTGATAATTACTATAAAAAACTACATTTATCTAATGAAGAAATAATTGAATTTACATTGCCAATTGAGAATAGCAAAAGAACTATTTATCGAATTCAAAAAATGCAAGAGACAGATAATAGATATCCAAGACAATATAAAGATATAAAAAAAAGAGATATATAAAATGTATCTCATTTTTTTGTATCTGAATAATATACCATTTCTTGAATTTGACCACTAACTAAATCTAACTCATCATCATAATCATTAAATAGAATTTCTTCAACATCAAATAATAAATCATGAAAATTACTATATTTTTTATAATCTATCCCGTTATTTTTAAGTACCATAACCTGATAATCACTAAGTAACATACGATTTTCTCTTCTTTTTAATAATAATGAATCTTGATTAGAAAAATCTACAGCATCATTAAAATTAATATCACTTTTCATTATACCACCAGCAAAAGTATACCATAATTTATAAAAATATGTTGAAAAAAATATAAAATTAGTATATTATTAATATAGGGTAGAAAAGAATGAGAGGTGGTATTTTTTTGACAACTGAAAGCATAACCTACATAAATATTGGTTTAATAGTACCCAATCAATTGCAGCCAAGACAAAATTTTAATGAACAATCATTGAATGAATTAGCTGAATCAATAAGAAAACATGGAATATTAAATCCAATATTGGTAAGAAAAAAAGATGACAAGTACGAGATAATTGCTGGAGAGCGAAGATATCGTGCAGCAAAAATTGTAGGTCTAGAGCAAGTTCCTGCTATCATAAAAGAAGTAGATAACGAAGAAGAAATAGAACTAGCTATAATTGAAAATCTTCATCGTGAAAATATTTCCGCTATCGAAGAAGCTAAAGCATATGAAAAAATATTGCGTAGTACAAATATGACAGAGCAAGAACTAGGTAATAAAATTGGAAAATCTCAGTCTTTTATATCGAATAAATTAAGGCTGTTAACGCTACCAAACAATGTGCAAGAAGCACTAATCCAAAAGAAAATAAGTGAAAAACATGCTAGAAGCTTACTGACTGTGAAAGAATTAGATAAACAGACAGAGCTCTTAGAAAGAATAATTAATGAAAAGTTAACAGTAAAAGAATTAGATAATCTTATTAACGAGAAAAAAATTTCTGAAGAAGAAATCAAAAATGCAATCGATGATATTATGAAATCTTTAAATATCATGGAAGAAGAAGAAAAAGAAGAAAAGGAAAGTGATAATATGAATAATGAAAATTTTTTCCCAAATTATGGTCCTAATCCAGAATCAAATAATAATGTGTCATTAAATACAATGAATCAACAAGCTCCTGCACCTGCACCTGGAATGGTAGGATTTCCACAGGTAAATGAACCTGCACCAATGCCTACTCTTGAAGTTCCAACAGGAGCTCCAATGCCAGCGCCTCCAGTGATGGGAGCACCAGAGCCAATGATGGCTCCTGAACCAGTAGCACCAATGCCTACTCCAGAACCTGCTGTAGACAATATGGTACCACCACTTCAAGTGCCAGATATGAATGCACCAAGTTTAGATCAACCATTATTTACTGGTATGGATAATTTAGGAGTTCCACCAATGACTGATGCACCTCAACCAGAGGTTTTAAATGGAAGTATTCCTGTTCCAGAGCCAATGCCAGCACCTCCAGTGATGGCAGCACCAGAGCAAGTTGCTCCTCCGGTTCCAGAATTTAATCCTGTGGAAATGCCACAACCAGAAATGATTAATCCATTACCTCCACAAGAAGAACCATTATTTAATCCAGAACCTACAGCACCACAATTTGATATGTCAGTACCAACACCAGCAATTGAACCACCAATGACTGACAAATTCACTGAAGTAACAACATTGCTTCAAAATAATGGTGTTGCATATAAGGCATATCATGGAGACAATGGTAGTTGTATAATTATTGAATTATAAAAGTTCCAATATGGAACTTTTTTTATTGACTATTTTCATTAATTACTTCACTTTCAGTAGTTTCTTTAAATACTGCATCTAAGTCATAACTATAATCAGCATATGGCTCTGTTCCTTTTATAAAATAAAACATTTTACTTTTACTTACATTTTCTTTAGCAATTTCACCAGTAATTGGATTCACAAGCACTCCCACTATATTATTTGGCACATTATACCAATTATCTTTTTTATTTGCTAAATATTTTTCCATTGTCTCAATCCAAATATCCTTATGATATGTTGTTTCCCCAGAAGAAAAGAAGGTATTATCATCGTATCCAGTCCAAACACCTAAAACAGCATCCTTGTTATAACCTATAATCCACATATCAGTATTTGTAGTACCAGATTTAATAGCATATTTATGAGTAATTTTAGGTAACAAGCTTATTAACGTAGGATAATTATAATCGATAAAACTAGTATCGTATGTATATGTTAACATCTCATTTAATATATATACTAAACTCGCATTTAAAACATTAGTTTTATTATCTTTATATTCATAAAGTATATTACCATTATTATCTTCGATTCTTCTTATTAAATGTCCCGTAACTTTATAACCCATATTAGCAAAAGTTGCATATGCCGAAACCATATCAAATAGTGATATTTCTTCGGTACCAAGCGCCAGTGAAGGGACCTCTTCCATTTTACCAGTAATACCTAATCTATTAGCAATAGTTGCTAGTTTATCCTCACCTAAAAACAAATGTGTTTTTACAGCATAAATATTATCAGAGTAAGCAATTGCAGCCCCCATTGATAAAGAACCATTAGCATATTTATCGTTGTAGTTTTTAGGAGTATATTTTTTATTATTAGCAAAAGAAAAAGTCGTTTTCTCACTAATAAATGAAGATGTAGAAGTAAATCCATTTTCTAAAGCAGCATAATATAAAAAAGGTTTCATCGTAGAACCAACCTGTCTTTTGGCATTAATAGCTCTATTAAACTGACTAACATTATAGTCAGTTCCACCGATTAGAGCTAATACTTCCCCATTTTCTGGTTTCATTAGAATAGCTCCAACTTGCATCTCATTAAAATTCTTACTATTTACTGATTCCTCCAAATAATTTTGTGCACTTTCATCCAACGTCGTATATATTTTTATCCCACCAGTATATAATATTGACTCCGGAATAGAAGATATCTCCTTAAGTTCATTTAATACAGCATCTTTAAAGTATAGCTTTCCGGAGGTAATATTTGTACTATTCACACCTAAATACAACAAATCTTCTTTATAAGCAGAAGATGCCTCACTTTCAGAGATTTTATCATTATTAACCATAAGTAGTAAAACAGTTTTCTGTCTGTTTTTAGCATTGTCCTTATTATATAGAGGAGAATTATTTGATGGCGATTGCGGAATACCTGCTAACATTGCTGCTTCGGCTAAATCCAAATCGGAGGCTTTTTTATTAAAATAATATAAAGAAGCATTCTCTATTCCATACACCCCTCCATAATTAATTGTATTTAAATATCCCTCTAGTATTTCATCTTTCGTATAATGCGTTTCTAGCTCAAATGCTAATAATGCTTCTTGAAGCTTTCTTTTCCATGTTTTATCATAATTTAAATACATATTTCTAGCATATTGCTGCGTAATTGTGGAAGCTCCTTCTGATAACGA
>JAEEZV010000042.1 GCA_016291995.1 Caryophanales bacterium | reverse complement strand
TATTTCTAAAACGAAGAACATAATTCCTGTTTTCTAGATTGAAATTTCCTTCTTTTCTAGAAATAGTAAATTTATATCCGTCATCTACTTTATCCAAATTCATTTTAGTTATGATATAATTAGCATTTCCTATTCCTAAACCAATACCATCATCTTCATATAATTCATAACTACCATATAGTCCATTTTCTGCTGGGAATATTTGTACTTCCATGTTTTTAGGATTTTTCGTATCATTATCCAAAGACATTGGAATAATTGATCCTTCTTTGACAAATATTGGATAATCTTCATCTTTATAGAAACTTACATAATACTTATTACCTGCAAACTTCTTACCAGATGAATAATCATACCATACTCCTTGTGGAATAAAAATACGTTGTACTACTCTATTCATTTCAGTATTTTTCTTTTTAATTATTGGACTAATTAAAAATTTACTTCCAAAGAAATATTGTAATACATAATTTGGTTCATCATATATTTTTGGATACTTATAATATAAAGGTTGAACAAGCGGAACACCATACTTATGATATAAATATGCCTCATTGTAAATGTATGGAACTAATTTATTTCTAAGTTGCATATAATCTCTTATTACTGATAAATGTAATTGATTCCATTTCCATGGTTCTCTCTTATAATACTTTGAAGTATCTCCAGCTAGAATAAATATTGGACTAAATACTCCAAATTCAATATATCTAATATATAATTCGTCTTCCTCGATACCACCATAATATCCACCTATTGCATGAGCCTGCCAACTTACTCCAATATTTGAAGCACTGTTGTTATACTGTGCAATTGCTTTTAAGGTATCCCAACTGACCATTGTTTTACCACTATATATAACTGGATATCTATGTGGTGCAATGCCAGGATTACGTGATAAAATAACGCCTCTTTCTCTAGCATTAGCTATAACGTAATGATAATGATTTAGTAAGAATAAACCATTTCTATCTTTGGGATTATTATAATCAATATTAAATATCTTAATACCTGTATTTAATAAATTATTAGCTATTAGACTTACATAAGTCATTACTGTATCACTACTAAAAGGCATAAAACTAGTATAGTTACCAGCTGATCCTAGATATTTAATTGCTTCATTATATAATGGATCAACATTATATATTGGTAATGATGGATCTACTGTAAGGCCAAACTCTTGTGTTTTATCATGATAATACTTATTTAGATATGCCACATCAAATAACGATTTATCATAACTATAGTTTTCTACATTGTTATGCCAATAATTACCAAGTAAAAATACTGATATTGGTATCTTATTATCATTAAATTTCTTAATTACATCATCGATACCATACATACTATAAACATCGTTCTTATACCACCATGAGCCAAGAGCATATCTAGGTATCATTGGTGGATATCCTGTTAAACCGAAATAATCTTGTAAACATAATCCTAAATCACTACGATATATGAATAAATAAAAATCTACTGTATCTTCTCTAGGAACAAATTTTCCATTATCTATTACCATATTTTTAGAGTCATCAATCAAGACAAATCCATCCAACGAATATAATCCTTTATCTAACTCTAATTTAGAATTTAAATCATCTAATGAATACTTAATACTACCTACATTTCTAATCTCTTTATGCCCTGGATACCATACACGATCTGTTCCATTAACTGTTACTTTAATATTATTTCCAGATATTGGAGCTTCTTTAATATATGTAAGTGTAAAATATTCTGTTGAAATAGTTAACCCTGGATCTTCACCCATACGTCCATAAGTAAAGTCATTAAACGTTCTATTTACTACAAGTGATGTAGCTCTATCTTCAAAATTACCACTTTTATTATATTCAATTCTAATAAGTCTAGGCGTTAAAACACTAAAACGATAATATTGTCCTCTGACAATATATTTGTTACTAGGTATTAGTTTTTTACTGTCCTTAACAAAATATGAACTAATATCTGCCATGCCACATCACCCTTTTCTTTTTTTATCTTTTTACCATTCTGGTAGATATATCTGGATTAGCTAGTCCATCACTAGCCCTCATTCCAAACATACCACCATTTTTATATCCTCCACGAATAATCCATTTGTTAGTACTATCTATATTACTATAACTTGCATTATCCCAAATACCTTCTTTTAGTAATATTTCATTTGTTGCATCTCCCAAAATAAAGGTATCTGTATATATTTCATATTCGTTATCGAATAAATCTTCATCATTGTATTTACTAGCTGTAATATTACTATAACTACCGGCCATATCATATATGCCGTACTTATTACCTGTCGTTGTATCTTTATCGTTTGCCCCGCTCTTATCAGTTGTATTAATACCCATATCGCTGCATTTATTTTTAGCACACAAGCCATATTTTGAATGAGATAAATATAGAATAGCACCCCATTCAGTATTCTTTATCATATGGTTGCCAATATTTGTAAGGCTATTAATATAATTAGACACACTATTATTATTCCATGCATTAGCATCCAATTTGCTACCAATTGTATTATCATTTAATGATAATTCATATTTACTTACCCAGAATCCCTTTAATTCGTTATCACCATCAGTAAATGCTGGATGAGTATAATATTTGCCATTATCAATTTGATTTACTTTTGTAACCTTTAAATCATTGTTATAGCATACGTCATTTTCACAATAAATAACTCCTGTTGTTTCTGCATCAGTTTCAAATATAATACCTATTCCTTTGTGATAAGCATCATAACTATCTATTCCTGCTTCGCCAGTAACATTCCATACCATGTATTTAAATCTAGGTATCCATACATAATAATCTAAAACATCATCATTATCTATTTCAAAACCACTTTCACGAGATAAATAGTATTCTTTTAAAGTCATTGGTATAAATTCTTCATATCCTGATTTAAGTCCATCTAGTATTACTGACATATTCATACTGAAATTCCTTGTTATTTCCTCATCAGATAAAATTCTATCATATACCAAAATATTGCCAACTGTAATCTCTGTTATTTCTCTTTTTGTACTATCTGTTCCTATCTTAAATGTTGAAGTTGAATCGATAGTACCAGAAATACTAGCACTCGATAATTTTTCACCATTTATATAAAAACTTACAGTCTGTCCATCGTAACTATACCCAAGAATATACCATTCATTTTCTTTTAAAGTATATTTTGAAGAAGTAACATAACTATTTCCAATCTTAAAGACAAAACATTCTTTACTATTGTCGTAGTAGTATGTCATATTATCATTTGATAAAATATAAATATTACTATATACTGCATTTACTTTCATTCTAAAGATATTAGTTATATATCTATCACTATAATTAGCTATATTCGTATCAAAATATTTTTCGTCGATAACTAAATTGCCATTATTAAATTTCATATCCGTTGCTAAAATATCATTATTTCTAGTAATATCATAAATATATTTATTATCATCATTCTTAAGTGTAATACTATTAGCCCACATTCTACTATCATAATCATACCAAGTTTCTGTACTCAAGATATTGCTCTTATTAGCGACATGCCAAGAAGATGTATCTTCATTGTAATAAATTGGTAACATGTCACTAGTTAACATAGGACTATTAGCTCCACTTGTATCTAATGTCTTATAAAAACTAGAGCCTTTTGTTATAACTTGAGCTGAAAATGTTTTACCAAGTTCTTTGTTAGGTGTATTTAAATCTAACCACACATTAATTTTAAATGTTAGTTCTTCGCCAGGATATATTGTTACATCATTGGCAAGTACATTTGCTGTTTCATATAAAGTATGTGGTGCATATTCATTTACTTTAACTTTAATGTATCGCGTATCAATTGCATCTTCTTCAGTTGAAGAAGCCATTGTCAAATCAAATAAATATGCTAAAGAACCAGTATTCTTAATTACTAATTTATATGGTTCTAAATTAATTCCATCACTATCCAACATTGGAAATACATTCTGAAGAGTAATCATTTCATCTTCGACAAATTGTAAATCCAAAGTACCTGTATTATATGTAAACTCATCAGTTGAATTAGAGGTTAGAAATAAAGAATACGTAGTTTCACTAAGTGATACGAACACGAATAAAAGAGCCAAAGCAATAATATAGTTTCTTTTAGCTTTTATTACATTCATTATTTCACCTCTTTTCTAATAATTAATATTTATGATTTGGTTTCTTCAGTCCATCCATATACTCTTATTGTTCCATAAAAGTATTTATTCATTTGTGGATTTGGTATCGTATCATAATCAGCCCATAACATAAGTGTTATCTTATCGGTATCATATGGTTCAAGTAAACCATCCACTAAAATATAATTTGTTGAATTAAGTCCAAATGCTTTATATAAATTATCATTTGGCCATATTTTTTTATCCAAAACAGAAGGTTCTACATAACCTGCTTTATTTATAAGTTGATATCTAAGATATTTCGTATCAACCGTCGTTCTTTTAGATCTCTCGATAACAATACGATAATTTAATCTATCATTTGTATTGTTCGTAATATCGAAGGTCTTAACACCATTTTCTTCATCGTAAGAATCGATATCTATAATCTTACCATTTTTATCAAATACTACACTATCTGCCGGAACAATTGCTGTATATTTATCGGTTTTAATAACGGCTGTTTCTTCAAAAATAAGTACTTCTCCACTAACATTATTTCGGTTAGTAAGTTCTTCTTTCTTTCCTCTTATCTCTTTTACATTACCATCTTCATCGTATAAAATATCACTATTTTCCGGAACATAATAAGTTTTTCCGCCATAATTAATAACTGACCCGCCATTTGTATAGAATGTTGCATTATCCGTATTCTTACTATCGTTCACATATTTACTAGGAACAATTTCATATATCTTGTTATTTTTTATAACAATACTATTACTCTTTCTAACACTAATATTGTTAGTGCCATTTCTAATTATTGCTCCGCCATCGCTATAGTAATCGATTACCACTCCATCTGCCATTTCAGAATGTTTAATTATTTCACCAGCATTATTGTTAGGAAATGTTACATCGTTTCCACTAATATTAATATCCGCTTCATTCCTTAAGACATAACTCTTATTGCCTTTGACAACTTCAATTGTTCCGTCGTAATAATATGTTATTTTCGTATTTCCTAATGTCTTACTATCTTTAACATAAGTTACCTTATCACTAGATATAAATTCTTTAGCAATATCAGCACTATTTCTTACATATATATCAATATCAGCGTTGCTAACTGTTGCCCCGCCATCATTGTAATACTTGACTTTTCCCCAAGGAAATTCTTCTTCCTTAGTTACTTTAATATCACTGCTTTTTGCTTTTGAACTAATTATTCCTTCATCGTTTATACCATAAGATCCATCTTCTAGTGCCATAACTTTAGTAATATCTCCCGAATTTTCGTATTTAATTGCCATTCCATCGCTATAATATAAAATCTTATATGTATCTTTTTCTACCGTTTTTACTAATAGAACTTCACCAGTTCCACTAATTAATCCTTTTTTCTTTAAATAATCAATAGCATCTGCTTCGGTCATCGCTCCGTTACTAATAACATTGGCCATATAATCATTTAAAGATGTTTCAACAGCAACTTCTTTTATGATTGGTTCTTCACTTAATCCCGCATTCTTGATAAAAGCAATTATTCCAATCGCGATTATTGTTAAAGATAAAATTAAAGCTGTTAAGAAAATAAGTAATCTATGACGACGCCAGAAAAGTATTAAAGCAGATTGTTTCTCCTCTAATACTATCTTTTCTTCTTTCTTATTTAACTCAACAACTTCAACTTTCTTTCTAAACATTTAAATCATCCTACTCTTTAATTAGCTTTGTTTTTTGTCCAACACGTTTAAGAACTTTCATAATGTCATATGATAAGATTGCTAAACTTGGTACAAGAACAAATATGATTAAACCACCCTTGCTAGCTAAAATATCTTGAATGTAACCTAACTTAGGAATCTTTAATATTACCTTACCTAGAATATTAGCATTAGGTACAGGTACTGTATCAGCCACATTATTGGCATCACCCTTAGTTACATATTTATATATTCCATCCTTTTCATCATAAACAATTTGCTTAATTCTATGGGTTACTGATATACCGCCAAATCTTGTATCTGGGGTTATAAAAGTAATAATATCCCCAACTTGAAGTCTTTCTTGTTCGATCTTTTTTGTAATGACAATATCTTTTACTTTAATTGAAGGAAGCATACTACCAGATAAAACGACGTAGGCATTAAACATTGGTGCTGAATAATCACCTTTCATTGCTCTTATTCTAATGTCAGCAATATAAAGAAGTAACATACCTCCTACTAACATCAAAAATATGAATAGTGCATATGACATGACACTAACCGCATATCGAAATGGATTTTCTTTCTGTTTAATAATTTTTACCTTGTAATGTTTAACTCCAAAAATATTATTCATTTGACTATCTAATAAAATATCTGCAGACATAAAAACACTCCCTTATTCTCTAGTTTCAATTATACCCTATTTTTTCATAAAATACAATATTAAAACACTTATTTAACACATAAAAAAAGAAGAATTTATTTACATCAACAAATTCTCTTTTTCTACCATATTAAATTAAATAGTATTCCACATATACTAGCTATTAAAACTAGTAAAATTGTAATGATTATATTCTCCATGAAATGTTTATTCTGTCTAAATAAGACTAAAATTCCTACCCCAGAAGATGCCAAAAGTCCTGCCAGACAACTACCAAAACTAATTATTTTATCAAGATATAATTCTGTAACAATAACACTAGCCGCACAATTTGGAATAAGTCCGATGAGACTAGTTACAATTGGTGCTAATACTTTATTCGTATAAGCAAAATGTTTTATTTTCTCTGGATCGATAATCGTATTTAATAAAACATTTATTATTAAAATAAATAATGCTATCTTAAGTGTATGAATAATACTTGATTTAATTATTCCTTCTTTTTCACAATGACAGTGTTCTTCTTCGCATAAATGACCTATCTCATTCTTATCTTTTTTGTGATATATCATATCCACAAGTATTCCAAATATAAGTCCTATTGCAAATTTAACAAATAAAATATAAATAATATTTTTAATATTTTCATGATGTGATATTAAAAGGGGTAACATTTCATCAGAAGTTGATAAATATACCGAAAATAATGTCCCTAATGTTATTACTCTAGCAGCATATAGATTGGATGCCAAAGTACTAAAACCACATTGTGGAACAATTCCCAAGACAGAGCCTAATACTGGGCCATACTTTTTTGTTTTCTGAAGTTTCTTCTCATTATTTAACTTATGCTCAATCAACTCCATAATCACAAATGATAGAAATAAAAAAGGAAGTAACTTAAGTACATCAATAATTGCATCTAGCACTTAAAGTCACCTGGTTTTATTTTTACTCTTTGCTTTACAGGAATTACTAAATTGCTATTAGCACGTTCTTTGTAATCTCCTGATTCGATGTCCTTAAAAATGTGATTATAAAGGTCATCTACCGTCCATCCAGTAGTAAATTTTTTCTCTAAAGAAAGGAATTTTTCACATTCATATATAATTATCTTTTCATAAAATTCTCTACACTTTATTAGTAACATTAGTATTTCTCTATGCATTTCTATTTTGCTTTTTAAAGTCATATCTTTCTCTTGCATACGATATTTATTTCCTTTACTTACATATGCACGAGAACCAACTGCATACATACCTAATGTACCCGTTAACATTACTATTGTCTTACTTAAAAATTCTTCAAATGTCAAAGAAGATAGTCCAATACCAGCAAATGCATAAGCATCAGCAGCTAAGACACCTGGTAATACGTTGTTATCTAAATCTGCTCCTTTTAAATTTCTCTTAACAGCAATTTCATTTCTTTTATCAGTTAGTTTACTTATCATTTTCTTTTCAGAATGAATATATTCATTTTGTTCTAACATATTGATTGTGTCGTAGTAGATATTTGATAATAATCTATGTGCATCTTTACTACCATATTGATCAATCTCTTTTTTACACTCTAAAAAGATTTGATCTAACTCAGAAACCATTGCTTTTAATTCTTCAATTTTATTTTCACTCTTCATCCCCATCACCTGCAAGTATTATACTATAACATATATGATAAGTAAAGAAAAAGAATAGATAAATCTATTCTTAATTTATTTTTTTGAATGTGAACTACTCAACCCACTTTGACCTAATTTAACTAATCTTTTTGTAATTTCTCCACCTACTGATCCATTTGCTCTCGAAGTAGAATCTGGTCCTAAATTAACTCCGAATTCATTAGCTATTTCATATTTCATTCTCTGAATAGATTGTTTAGTTCCGTGTGCAATTGATTTACTAGTACTTTTTGAACTTCTCATTATTTCACCTCCATAATAATAGATTGTGAAATAATTATGTTTTAATACTAGATTTTATGTGGTAATTTTAGGTATTAAATATCAAAATCTTCTTCTAAATAAGAGATATTAATAGTTTCCATATTAGTAACTGCTCTTTCAATCATTTCTTCATATGGAATATTATCCTCATAACTTTTAGCAAGTTCTAATTTTGGATTTATTACTGGATGTTTTGGTAAAAATATCGTACAGCAATCTTCATAAGGAAGTATTGATGTTTCATATGTATCAATTTTTCTTGCAATATCAATTATTTCTAACTTATCTAAACAAGCTACCGGTCTAATAACTGGTACATTAGTAACTTCATTAATTACTCTCATACTAGTTAATGTCTGACTAGCTACTTGTCCTACCGATTCACCATTGATAAGAACTAATAATCCACACTTATCCATAACTCTCTTAGCAATACGATACATCATTCTTCTCATAATTGTTATCATATATTCTGGATTAATATTTTTGTATATTGCCTCTTGTATTTCCGTAAAATTAATAACATGCAAATCGATATTAGGCTGGAATACACTTAGTTTTTTTACTAATTTTTTAACCTTATTCTTGGCAGCTTCACTAGTATGTGGTGGAGACTCAAAATAGATACAATCTAATTTTATTCCCCTTTTCATAGCCATATATCCAGCTACTGGAGAATCTATTCCCCCAGATAACATTAAAAGTCCTTTACCGGCAACCCCAACAGGATATCCTCCAAGACCTTTTATCTCTTTTGCGTAAATATATGTGCCATCATCTCTAATTTCTATTTTAAGTAAATACTCTGGATTATGAACATCGACAGAAATGTTTGGAACATTCTTTAAAATAAGAGCTCCCATCTGTCTAGAAAAATCCATACTAGAAATTGGAAAAGACTTATCTGCCCTATCTGTTTCTACCTTAAATGTCTTAAAACTAACATTCTTAACTGCATCAAGAACTCCTGTCTCTATATCACTAACATTACTATTAACTTTATAAGCTATCACAATACTATGAATACCAAAAATATTTTTAATAATATCAACTACTTCATCTATATACATATCATCGACATAAACAAACATTCTAACTCTGTTTTTAACGATCCTAACATCATAATGTGATAATTTTAATTTCATATTATCATATATTTTATTAATAAAATAATTACGATTATCACCTTTAGTAGTTAATTCTCCATACTTAATAAGAATTATTCTTTCCATATACTTCACCAACCAAAATTATAAAGAAAAAAGATAAAATAGTCAATTATTTTATCTTCTTATCATAAACTTTAAAATATATCTTTTTAAATAATATATAACTAATACTCGTATATATAATAGTCATAATAATACTTCTTATAAGTATCATACCTAATAATTTTATCGGATAACTACCATAATGTGATAATAATAATATTATATATGTAACTATATGATATATAAATACAGCTATTATAGCTTTAATATTAATAGTAAATATATTATTAGGTATATAGTTATCTATTTCTTTTATTATATATACTATAAGTAAGAATAATACTATATTAAGTATAAAAGTATTTGTATATATAATATCAAATAATATACCTAGTATTATAGTTATATATATTAATTTCTTATTATTATCAAAATAACTAGATATTATAACTAAAGATATTACTGTATATATTGTACTAAAAATACTAGGATTAGTAATACTAAACATCCTATAACAAGATATTAAATTATCTAAAAGAAATGATAATATCGTATATATAATAACACTAATCATCATTATTCTCTTTTCTTTTTAAAACTGCAACATAATTAATATCATTAAAATCGCATACCGGTTCAACATTTATTATCTTAGCTAAATCGTATTCGTCAGTATTTATTTCTCTTACAAATCCAATCAAAATACCTGATGGATATATTCCTCCAAGTCCAGATGTATAGACATAATCACCTGCATTTACTCTTTCTGTATTACTGATTCCTTCAGCTGTCAATGTATTTGTACCATAATCATATCCACTGATAAGACCATTTACAGATGTTATTCCATCTGTAATTCTCACACTTATTTTATTAGCTGTATCGCCAGTTGTAAGTAGTCTTACATCACTAGTAAATGTAGATACTGATACTATTTTACCAATTAAACCTTGACTATTAACTACTACCATATCTTTTTTTATGCCATTAAAACTACCCTTATCAATAGTAATAGTATTATACCAATAAGCAATATTTCTACTTATAACCGTAGCATTTAAAAACTCATAATCATTTATGGTATATGTAATATTTAATTCATCCTTCAAGGCATCTATCTGCTTCCTAAGTTCTATATTTTCAGCTTCTAAAGAAGATATTCTATCGGTACTAGAAAGTAATTCTTGATACTTTTCTCTAATATCTGCAAGATTATTATAATCTTCAACTTTATTAATTACAAATCTAAATGGATATAAAACTACTTTAGATATATTTAATACTGAATCTTTTACCAAAGAAGAAAATGAACTTGCTTTCTTATCTTCATTTAATGTAACTGATAATATTGATACAAGAATAATAACACCAATAGCAATAATTAAAATTCTCTGTCTATTCTGTTTTTTCTTCTTTTTCATATAACACCTCGATATATTTATTATTAACAAATAATTAGTAATTATCGATATTAGGTATTACTTCATGTAAATATAATCCTATCTTATTAGCATTTATATTATCTAATATGTCATCATTACTTACTTTAATAAATGCTTTTTTTCTATAATTATAACTATAATGATTACTATTATAACTAATCATAATAAAATGTAATTTATCACTCTTATTTAAAAATAAATCATTAATTTTAATACTTGTATTTGGAGAATATGTTTTAAAAATATAGTCATATATAACTTTAAGCTCGTTTGGTCTAACGTTGTCTACCCCTATTATTTTCTTGGTTTTATCAAGTATATACCATACGGCATCATCACTTGTATAATCAATATTTTTTAATGCTTTATCTAGGTAATAGTCTGTATATTTATCTTTGATATATTTAATTTTTTTATCGATTGAAACATCATCATTATAAGGGCCAAAATATCTTGTTTTCATCTTTGTTTGAATAAATGGAAGATCATTATAAAGAACCACATTAAATATCTTATTATCAATATTTATTACATTTTCCTTATTCAATATCTTAATATCGATACCAACTCTCTTACATAAATAATAATATATTTTGGTAATAATATTATCATTTACTTTGCCAAGAAATAAACTTCCCCATATATTATCGATATTATTTAACATTGATATATTACATACTTCATTCTTAGAAGTATCCATATTGATATCCACAGAGACATATTTACCAAGTGAAATATATAAATACTTACATAATTCTAATTCTGTTAAACCACTAGGCATATTCATATATATCTTATCAATTATTTCTTCTCCCTTAACAAATTCACTATGCGTAACATAATTATATCCTGGTATTCCTTCACAAATATCCGAATACATATATTCTTCACCATATTTTAAGAAATATTTTAAGACATCATAATCTAAATTAGTAATATCAATATTGATGTATTTTGTACCTTTTTTTATTTTATTAAGATCATTAGATGATGAAACATTTAAAACCAAACTATCCCTCTTTTTCATATCCTCACCCTATTATAAGTATATTACTTATAGCTATCTTTGTAAATAAACTAGACATAAATTA
>JAEEZV010000041.1 GCA_016291995.1 Caryophanales bacterium | reverse complement strand
TAGGAATTTCACCGCTTTTTATTATTCCAAATGTATTATTATAATTATATAAATCTGCATTCCCACCATCATTAACCAATTGATAAAAAGCCGTTTCTCCATCCTCAGAAACATAATTATTATATGTTGTATAGTTTTCAGAAGTCACCGTACCGCCATTTGGAAGATAATATATCCTTATAGGCTTACGAATCCAATGAAGATAAAAGTTTAATTTATAATAACTTGTTTCTTCTGTTGCTATTGCTTTATAATGATCATAAGTAAAATCATCACTTTGATTATGGCAATTTGCTGTACCAGCAGCATCCGTACACCACATATCGCTTACTGATGGTGTATATTCACTCATTGATATACCAAATGTACTATAACTATATAAATCGTTTGCTCCGCCACCCTTTATTTCCTCATAAAACTTTGACGTACCATCTTGAGAAATCCAACCACTATATGTTGTATAGGTATCTGAAGATACCTCACCACCATTTGGATGATAATATATTCTTACAGGTTTTTGAATCCAGTTGACATAAAGAGTAACAGTCTTATCGCCTGTAGATAGATTTTGCCCACCAAAGCCATTTGCATCATATGTAGTAACATCATGATCATAACTAGTTCCCGTACCATTAGCAGCCGTATTCCATTCAGCACCATCAGTAGTCGTATATCCTCCTCTTATTATATTTATAACACCAGAATTATTATAGTTATGAAGTCCAGAAGTCGCCGCAAGTGTAGCACTATCTATAGCGCCAACTTTTCCACCATATACTCCACGTTTAAAAGTATCGTTTCCTTTGTATGTTATTAACGAACCAGATATTCCATAATCAGCACCATGACTATCAGACAAACTACCTCCATTAACATGATACTTAACGTACAAATAATTACGACGATAATACAAGTTTATAACACGTGTTCCATCGCCCAATATAGTAGTTGTAGTAACTGCACCACTAGATGGTCTTGTAGTATCACCAGATGTATATCCACCGTCATAAGTAAATCCAGCTATTGTTTTCTTTAAATTTTCTAATGTAACCGTTGAATTAGTTTCACCAGTTTTATTTTCTGTAGAATTTAAAGTATAGGTATTTGCACCTAAATCCCTAACATAGTGTTTAACAACATATTTCATATTTGGATCCAAAATCCATTTAGCTGTCAAAGATAATGTGCGATTGGTTATTCCATATTTACCATCTAAATATGTCCATGTCCAAGTACCAACCCAGTTACTGCTTTCACCAGTACCATTCTGTCCAACAGAATACCAACCATTAAATACGTATCCGACACGCGAACAATTTCCAGCACTATTTGCTATAGTAAATGATGTGTTATATGCAACCTGCTGAGATTTTGGTGCCGTTCCTGTTCCTGAACCACAACTATAATTTATTGTATATGTTTTAGCTTGTGCTGTCGTACTAATAGCCCCTTTACCAGATATAGTTAATGTATATGGACTTGTTCTCTCGGTACCAAGTACATCTAATTTTAAATCATAACCATCATTTGCAGTTGCCGTAATATATGCCGTAGTCCCACTTAGAAAATATAGCGGCGTAGACGTCCAAGGTTCACCGGCTGAATTTTCATATTGAGTCTTTAGTGTTGTATTTGTCCCAGCGCTTCTTGTTATCTCGTAATAATTAATTGTTGCCGTTGTCGATGTGCTATTTACTTTAATATCAATACCAGTATCTCTCATTATTGTCTTACCAATACTTCCATTATTATATGACGCATACAAATCATATGTACCTGCGGTTACTGCACTCCAAGTATACGTTGCATCGCTAGCTTCTGCAGCACTTGATGCATATACCTCAGAATCATTTTTACGCAAAGAAACATATATTCCACTGCGACTCCAGTTTGAACCATCCTTCTTAACTGTTATTGTAACTACGTTAGGAGTCCACACAGCATAAACTGTTTTAGTAGTTACAGACGTATCTACTGCCGGTTGAAATGTCGTGGTACCGCCTGCCGCTGTACCGCTTGTTGCACTTGCACTAGTTCCCCATCCGCCAAAAGCATAACCGCTTCTAGTCAAACTAGTAGTTGCTAACTCAAATGTTAGTTTACTTATATTTTCCCCAGAATTACCGCTATTACCTGGTATCCCCGAATTGTAATATTGAGTACCCGTTTGACTTGACGGTGCAGTTCCTGTACCGTTATTTTTATTATATTCAAGAGTTACAGTCCTTTCATATATAGATCTATATGAGACTGAATTTCCTACTGGTATTTTAAAATCTTTTCCATGATTAGCTTGAGTTATGCCACACATTGATGTAACTTCATTATTCGATCTAAAGCAACGAAATGACCAACCATTTCCAATATTTCCAAGTTCTGAAGCCGATGGTATTGCAACAGCTGTAGCATAATCTGTTGAATAAGGATTCCAAAATTGTTCTTTTGTTGCATACCAACTTGTCGGAGCTATTCCCTTGGCAAATTTAACATCTCTCTTTCCAACTGCATATAAATTTAATGTTCCAGTATATGAAGTTAGATTAATTGACTGTCCATCAGTATATGTTCTTGTCATTCCAGTTTGACTAGTACTCCATCCATAAAATGCCCATCCCCTACTTGCTTCTGGGAAAGTTCCTCCAAGTGTTGCATAAGTTGCAAGTTTACAAGCAGTTCCAAATGTACATGAAGTTACCATTTCAAATGGAGATGAGCCTTTCGTGTCAGTACCATTTCCTTGATTATAATTTATCGTATATGTTCTTCCGGTTGCCATAGTACTAATTTGACCTGCTTTAGATACCGTCAATGTATATGGACTGGTTCTATTAGTTCCTAATACATTTAACGTTACATTATATCCAGCACTTCCAGAAGCCACAATATATAGTTTAGCTCCTGTCAAAAACGCATGTGAATTAGTGGTCCATTCTGTTCCTGAACTGTTTTCATACTGTACCTTAAGTGTTGTATTAGCACCGACTGATTTTGTAATTGTATAGTAATTAATTGTACCTGTAGTTGATAATCCACTTACCGTCACACTAGTGCCTGATTTGCAAGGAATTGTTTTACCCTCTTGACCATCACTAAATGAAGCATAAACATCATAAGTTCCTGCTGGAACCCCTTTAAATGTTGCGGTAGTTCCTTCATATGTGGCATCGATATTTACTTTTTGATTGTTTTTATATAACCAAACACTCATGCCGCTACTACTCCAATTAGTATTATCTTTCTTTATTGTAATCTTTACTACATTCTGTGTCCATTTTGCATACATCGTTGTTTCTACAGAAGTATCCGTAACATTAGTTCCAATCTTCGAATATGTACTTCCTGCTGCATATTCATCTCCTGTAGCACTATTTTCTGTCCAATTTATAAATGTATATCCCGCACTATTAAATCCATTTGACGAAAGTATTATACTATTTGAACTTATTTTTGGTTCATTATTAGCCGTATCTCCTATTCCAGAATTAAAATATTGTGTAATAGTTGTAGGATTCATTGTTCCACTTCCACCATTAGCATTGTATTTAACGCTTAATTCTCTAGAATAAAATGAACGATAATATCCTTTATTATTAAGTTCTGGTTTTACTTTTGTTCCAATTTTAGTTACATCATAAGTTAAATTATTTGCAACAGCCTCGGTTGCTGCAC
>JAEEZV010000040.1 GCA_016291995.1 Caryophanales bacterium | reverse complement strand
TGCTTATTCATTACTTGCTGGTATTCTAGCTAGTATGACTACCAATATGGAAGATTTTCAACAATTACAAACACCAATTATGGTCGTATCATTAGTTAGTTTCTATTTAGCGGTAGCAGCCGGTATGTTTAAAGGAAGTTTATTTATTAAAATAGCCAGTTATATACCATTTATTTCAGCTATGTTATCACCGACATTATATGTCCTAGGTGAAATAACATTTATTGATTTAATTGTCAGTATATTACTTCTAGTTGGTACAATTCATATTCTAATAAAATATGGACTTAGAATATATAAAGTAGGCATATTAAACTATTCTGGAACAAATTTATGGAAAAGAATGTTTAAAGCTATAAAGGAGAAATAAAATGAGGAAAGTTGAGTTAGTTATTAAATGTAAAAACAGAATATTAAAAATACCATTTGAAAAATTAAATTTATTAGATGAGTACACAGAAAACTTTAATGATCGGAGAGAATTATTTCATTCAATTAATGGTTCACTAGATTTTGGACTAAATATTAATGATCTTGATGAAATGTATATTAATTATCACTATAAACCACTAAGTAAAAAACATTGGGGTGATGAAGCAATTCAAAAACTCGATATAATGTACCGTGATGATGTATTCGCTGTTGAAGATTTAATGGATAAATGTATGAAGTATTATAAAGATAATCATGCAAGAATTGTGGCATATAGCGATGGTATTAACAATGTTAAACATGAGGCAATAATGAATTATAGAGTAAGTTTAGATAATATAACAGATAAAGAAATTGAATTAGCTGTTCTTTCATTCTTTGCTCATGGTAGTTATAAAAAATATCGTGATTTATATTTTAGACTTATTGGTAGTGGATATCCTGTTAAAACAGAAAGAAAAGAAAGAATTCCAATGGCTGTTCAGCCAAGATTCAATCTAAAAGATTTTCAAACAGATGATGCTCACTTAAGTTATTTACAAGAATATGCTAGCAAAGGAACTGAAGAATTTGCGGAAGTTATGGATGAATTATCTGGATATAGTCTTGAAGACTTAAGTATTGCTATGCAAAATCCATATTATGGTGTTTTCGATGGTGCAGATCCAACTAAGAGTAGTGAAACATATGAAGAAGATAGATTTCTTTTAGAGGAAGCTGCTAAAATGAGTATTAAAGATATTAATGAATACAATAAAGGTAGAAAAAGATGAAATATATAGATGAGTTTTTAGAGTACCTCCTAGTCATAAAAAAACATTCTGATAATACCATTAGAAATTATGAAGCAGATTTAAAATCTTTTTATGAATTTAATAATGAAGATATTCTAAAAATAAATAGAGATATTGTAAATAGTTATCTAAAAAATCTCTATGATAATAATGTAAGTAAAAGTAGTATTGCTAGACATCTCAGTTCATTAAGAACATTTTATAATTATTTAGTTAAGAAAGAGTATATTGATATTAATTATTTTATAAATATTAAAAATCCTAAGAAAGATAATCATCTTCCTAAATTTGTTAAAGATAATGATATTGATAAAATGTTTCAAGTACCAGATACTAGAACATGGATAGGTAAAAGAAATCTACTAATTATAAGAATGTTATATGCTACCGGTGTGAGAGTATCAGAATTAGTAAATATCAAATTAGATGATCTAAATATCTCTGATAGAACTATTCGTATTTTAGGTAAAGGAAGCAAAGAAAGAATTGTTGTCTTTGGTAATAATACTGAAGATGCTTTAAATGATTACCTAGATAATGGAAGATATCAAATAGATATTCATAATTCTAAGTATCTATTCTTGAATAAAGATGGTAACAAACTATCTGACAGATATGTAAGAAAGATAATTGATGATATAATATTTAAAGCAAGTATTGATATGCATGTAAGTCCGCATATGTTAAGACATACCTTTGCAACAGGTATGCTAAATAATGGGGCTGATTTAGTTAGTGTCAAAGATTTACTAGGACATGAATCATTAAATACTACAAGTATCTATACACATGTATCCGATGAAAAGATTAAAGAGGTATATAATAAAGCTCATCCAAGAGCAAAGTAGGGGGAATATTATGGCAAAATTATATTTTAGATATGGGGCAATGGGCTGTGGTAAAACTAGAGATATCATTAAAGTTTGGTATAACTATAATGAAAAAGGTAAGAATGCAATTATTATTAAACCAGGTATAGATACTAAAGGTAATGATAAAATTGTATCACGAGATAAAAGTGAATTAGATACTAATTATATTATTGGTAAAGATGATAATATCTATAATATTATCTGCGGTCATATTGTTAAATACAATCTAGATTGTATTCTCGTAGATGAAGCTCAATTTTTAGAAAAACATCATGTCGAAGAATTAACTGATGTTTGTGACGATTTAGATATTACCGTTATGTGTTATGGTTTAAGAGCAGATTTTCAAGATAATCTATTCCCAGGTAGTGCTGCTTTATTTGCATATGCCGATGTTATCGAAGAAATGAAAACAATTTGTGAATGCATGGATGGAGCTACTAGAAATGTTAGATTCATTAATGGTAAACCAGTCTTTACTGGTAATCAAGTAGCCATTGATGGTGAAGAAGAAGTAACATATGTATCAATGTGTAGAAAGTGTCGTAAGAAACTTTTAAAGAAAGTAAACATG
>JAEEZV010000039.1 GCA_016291995.1 Caryophanales bacterium | reverse complement strand
TTAGATAGTTCATCTAATTTCTTATCAATTTCTTCACGTCTTTTTAAAGATAATTCATCTTTTTCTTTCTTTAATGATTCTCTTTCAATTTGAAGTGTCATTATCTCTCTTGTTAAGTAATCTATCTTAACAGGAACAGATTCCATTTGTACTCTAATTGTTGCACAAGCTTCATCGATTAAGTCGATTGCTTTATCAGGTAAGTATCTATCTGTAATATATCTATTTGATAGGGTAGCAGCACTAACTAATGCCGCATCTTTAATCGTAACGCCATGAAATACTTCAAATCTTGATTTAAGACCTCTTAAAATTGCAATTGTATCGCTAACTGTTGGTTCTGTGACTAATACTTTTTGGAATCTTCTTTCTAGTGCGCCATCTTTTTCAATATACTTACGGTACTCATTTAAAGTTGTAGCACCAATACAAAGAATTTCGCCACGAGCAAGCATTGGCTTTAATAAGTTACCCGCATCCATAGCTCCTTCCATATTGCCAGCTCCAACAAGTAAGTGTATTTCATCGATGAATAGAATTATTTTACCATCAGAGTCTTTAATTTCCTTTAAAACTGCTTTAAGTCTCTCTTCAAATTCACCACGATATTTAGCACCTGCAATAAGTGCACCCATATCTAGTGACCATATTGTTTTACCTTTTAAATTATTAGGAACATCCCCCTTGACAATACGCATAGCTAGTCCCTCGATAATAGCAGTTTTACCAACTCCGGGTACACCTACTAACACGGGATTATTTTTTGTTTTTCTTGATAAAATTCTAGTGATATTACGTATTTCTTCATCTCTGCCTATTACGGGATCTATTTTTCCGTTCTTAGCTTCTTCAGTAATATCACGTCCATATTTTGTTAAAACGTCCTTTAAGTTTTCCTCAAATGGATTTTCACCGTTCATAACATCATCTCCTTACAAAATAGAGTATAGCACAAAATTAGCAATTGTCAAGTTAGATTGCTAATTTTCATAAATATCCTCAATTTCTTTGACAAAAAGGTAGTTTACTGATATATTTATAGTAGTGAGTGTGATATGATGAATAAAGTATATAATTTGGGGTGGCTTGAAAGAGAAATGTATGATAATTATATTTTGAGTGTCTATGATAAATCTAGTTTAATAGGTATTTATCAAATGGATCAAGTCTTAACTAATAGCCTTGATGAATTCAAAATAAAATTTGCTAATATAGACGATCTAACTAAATTTATTACTAATTCGCTTGTCCGTTTTAGACAGATTATAAACCCAAATAATTTCTTAGATATGCCTATTTCTTATTTATCATTATTTGATGAATCGAGCACATTGATAGGTGATGAAGATAGATTCATCGATAGAAATACTTTAGGTATGCAGGGATTAATGAATGGCGAATTACTTCATGACCCAGTTACAGTAAGTATTCATAAAGTAGCTGATAATAGTCCAGAACTATCTGAGATAATTAAATTAACTAAAGAATTTATTAATTTAGATATGGCTAGTAAAATGGATGCCCTAAATAGAATAAACTTAATTAATTATAATAGAGAAAAAGTACAAGAGTAGTACTTTTTTAATTGCATATAAGCAAACAAATGTATGGAACTTATTGACTTTAAAAATCTAATTAGTTATAATGTATTTAAGGAGAGGTATTATGTATGCCAAAGTAATTATCGAATATGGTGCTAAAGCTGTAGATAAAGAATTTACATATATAGTACCATCTAATTTAACTGATAAAATATCATTGGGTTCTAGAGTATTAGTTCCATTTAATAATAGACTTATCGAAGGCTTTGTAACTGATATTCTAAATAAGGCTGATACCACATATGAACTAAAAGAAATAAAAGAAGTATGTGATGAAAAACCAATCTTAAATGAAGAAATGTTATATATTGGTGAAGAGATTAGAAAAAAAATATTGTGTAGTAAAATATCAATTTATCAAGCTATGCTACCAAAAGCCTTAAAAGCCGATGTTAAAACTAATATTGGCATCAAGAAAAATCGTTATCTTACCTTAAATATATCCAAAGAAGCAGCTAATTCTTTTTTAGAAAAATGCAAATACCAAGGTCAAATAGATATTGTTGAAAATCTAATTATCAATGATAAAATTCTCGCTAACAATCTAACAAGTAGCATTTCCACATTAATAAAAAATGGCATTGTAAAAGAAACTTATGAAGTAGTGAATAGATATAATGTAACCCCTTCCGGTAAATATAAAAAAGTTTCTTTAAGTAGTAGCCAACAAGAAGTTGTCGATAGTGTCTACTTAGATAATCATGAAGTATATTTACTATATGGTGTAACCGGTAGTGGTAAAACAGAAGTTTATATGGAACTTATTGATAGAGTACTAAAATTAGGAAAAACAGCTATTATGCTAGTTCCTGAAATAAGTCTAACTCCTCAAATCGTCGATAGGTTTGCCACTCGTTTTGGTAAAGATATTGCCATTTTACATAGTGGTTTATCCGATTATGAAAAGTATGATGAATACCGTAAAATTATGGATGGCAAAGTTAAAATAGTCGTCGGTGCTAGAAGTGCTATCTTTGCACCACTTAAAAATTTAGGCATTATCGTTATTGATGAAGAACATACAAGTACTTATAAACAAGAAAATAATCCTAGATATCATGCTAGAGATATTGCTATATTAAGAGGTAAATATAATAATATTCCCGTTCTTTTAGGTAGTGCCACACCATCGTTAGAATCTTTTGCTAGAGCTAAAAAAGGTGTATACCAAATGTTAACTCTAACAAATAGAGTTGGCCATGCAACATTACCAAATGTTTTAGTAATCGATATGAAAAACGAAGTAAAAAAAGGTCACTTTATCTTATCTAGAGATTTAGAAAATAAAATAAATGAAAAACTATCTAAACATGAACAAATAATTTTATTATTAAACCGAAGAGGATACTCTTCAATGCTAACATGTAGAGATTGTGGTTATGTCCTAAAATGTCCTAATTGTGACATAACTCTTACATATCATAAAACAAGTAATACCAATCGTTGTCACTATTGCAATTATAGTGTAAAGAATGTAAATGTCTGTCCAGAATGTGGCAGTAAGAATATCAAAGAATATGGACTAGGTACAGAACGCCTCGAAGAAACATTAAATAAAAAATTTAATGCTAGAGTAGTGCGTATGGATATTGATACAACCAGCAAAAAAGGTATGCATGAAAAAATAATCAATGATTTTGGTAATCATGAATATGATATCTTACTAGGTACCCAAATGATTGCCAAAGGATTGGATTTTCCGCTAGTTACTTTGGTAGGTGTCATCAATGCTGATTCATCACTAAATATTCCAGACTTTCGAAGCGCTGAAAATACCTTTCAGTTACTAAGTCAAGTATCAGGAAGAGCCGGAAGAAGTGATTTACCTGGTGAAGTAATAATTCAAACATATAATCCAGATCATTATTCTATTAACTATTCTAAAAATCATGACTATTTAAAATTCTATGAAGAAGAAATGAAAATAAGAAAAGTATTAAATTATCCCCCATATTATTACATTACTATCGTTAATGTAACTTCAAAAGATTATAATGAAGGATTTAGTGAAGCTAATAAAATAGGTAATTATTTAAAAAAATATCTAAGTAAAGATACTCAAGTATTAGGCCCATCAATGGCTAATGTCTTTAAAATAAATAATATTTATCATTACGAATGTATTATTAAATATAAATATGATGATAAATTAATTCCTGTCTTAACTAAATTAGATGAAATCTATAAAACTAATAATAAAGTTGATATCAGTATTGATGTTGACCCTATAAGGATGTGATAATATGGAATTAAAAGTAATAGATATGGATCATCAAGGATCTGGTATAACTAAAATAGATCATAAAATATCATTTGTTCCTAAAACAATAACAGGTGATGTTATTGATGCCGATATCTATAAAGAATATAAAAACTACAATATCTTAAAATTAAATAAAATTATTACTCCTTCAAGTAAAAGAATTAATCCAATATGTCCATATTATAATACTTGTGGTGGATGTAATATTAGCAATTTAAAATACGAAGATCAGTTGTCATTTAAAAAAGATAAAGTAAAAAACATCTTTAAAAAATATCTAGATATCGATATAAATCCTAGAGTAATACCAAGTATTAAAGAATATAATTATCGTAGTAAAATAACATATCATAATGATTCTAATCTAGGACTTGTC
>JAEEZV010000038.1 GCA_016291995.1 Caryophanales bacterium | reverse complement strand
TGTCCAACCACTCTTATTGGCAACTGCATACCCATTTTTACCTTTAATAAATTTTGGCGTAGCATTTAAAAAGTTATCCATTAAGGCATTTCCATATTCATTATCTTCATTATAAAAGCGATATAATTCTTCCATATATATAGTGGCATCATGAGCATTGTTTCCACCCCAATTGTTCTTTGCTCTAAATATCGCTGTCGTTCCTAAATCATTCCAAAAAGAAAGCATATTCTCTCTACCATAATTATCCATTAAAATATTGTGAGCTATATTATCACTATATACCGTTGAATATTTTAATAAATCACGAACTTTATATTTAGTATAAAAGCTCTTATATTGAAGTGATCCACTACCTTCCACATATTGTCTAGGAGTATAAGTGAGTTCATCATCTAAATTAATTTTACCCTTACTAGCCATCTCATAAATATATATATCCGTAGGTGCCTTAATAGTACTAGCACTAAAAATATCTTGATTTTCATTATAACTTACTGTAAAACCAGTATATATATCTTTATAGACAAAAGCAAAATAATTATTAGACTGATTATAATAATTATTTATATCATTTATTGCATTCTTGACACCATCAGATATTGAATCCATATCTACCTTAGAATTAATACAACTAATTAATTCTGTTGCTGCAACTTTCTTTAAAGTTTCTATATCTAATTCTTTAGTCTCATATGCCTTTGCTTCTTTAGATATTTTTTCTTCTATCTCAACAATTTTATCGACTTTATTACCAAAATAGAATGCCTTAGTCACAACAATACATACTGATATAAATATTAAAATAGCCACAATTGTTAAAAACTTTCTATTAGTAAGTAGTTTACTAATATCCGTCTTTATATCATCAGCATCTAATCCGTCATCAAAATCATTTCCACTATTAATTAGTGTCTGATTCTTATAAACGTCATTCTTTTTATATTCCGTATCATTCGTTTTAACTTCTTCTTTAATAATTTTCTCTATAGCCTCAAGAGGTTTTGGTTCTAGCACATCAAAAACATTATCACTATTGTCCATAAATAGATTTTCATCTACCAACTGATTAAAAGAAACTTTATCTCTATCATTCATATGAACCCACTTCTCTATTCTTAAATAATTTTATCATACTATCTTTAAAATTACAAATAGAACCCTAATAATTAGAGTTCTATTTACTAACTGGAAGTACACTTATCGATCTAACGACTTGTAATAATTCATCGGTAGTCATAACATCACTGACAAGATAATACTCTATTCCATTATCAAACCAATTAGCTGAATTATCATTGACAACAGCAAGAGAAGCTCCGACTAATTCAACTGTTCCATAGGTAGGAATAATTTCAGCCTTATCACTATAACTAACCGTCTCTTCGATTAATGTAAAAGCACTATCTCCAGAGAATGTTAATATCATTCTTTCCCCATCATCAGTACTTACTCTTTCTTGATTTGTAAGATATGTATTAACTGGTAAATACATTGGATATATTATATCGTCAATCGTAGCTGTTTCTTTTGTCTTAGTCCCTTCTTCATTTGGTTCTTGTGTTTCACTAGTATCTTTTTCTTCCTTTTTTTCTTCCTTATTATCTGTATTTATAACTGATCCCAAATCAAAATAAGTATCATTAAAATCGATTTTTAAATCTATCTTATCAAACACCATTGTAATTTGTGGATTACCATCTGCATCCATTACAACAACTTTAGTAGGTAGATAATCATTACCAAGATATATTTTTTGACTTACTAATTTTTCATTGTTTGGATAATTAACTGATGAAGTAAAAATATAACCATCATCTACTTTTTCAAACGTCCTATTTCCATCATTACTAAGATCATCCATCAAACTAGATAAAAGATATACTTGACTATTATTATATGGCCAATCACTTTGAAACTTAAAGCTCTTATTTAATGATGGCGTAATAATATATACCCCTTCTTCATTTCTTAATATTACTTGTTCATGATCATTTACTAAATTGATAAGTTCTATCTTATAATGATCATCTCTTTCATATGCTACATTAATCTTATAAGAATATACATCCTCATTATTGACAAGTTCCATATTACCCGTTAAGTAATATGCATCTGCTGAATTAACTTTATCTTGAAATTCTTTTAATACAGCACCTTCATTTTGTTTACCACATCCAGTTAAAAATAAACAAAACAAACCTAAAAATAAAAATACTTTTCTCATATTCACCCCATTTACAATAAATTATATGGCTTTAATTTATGAATATGATGAATAATTATCTCTTTTTTGTCAAAAATATAATTATCGAGGAGGAAAAAATGAATATATTATACAAAACAGCTTTAGTATTAGGAATAGTAGGATGTATTAATTGGGGACTCGTTGGTCTTTTTAACTTCAATTTAGTAGAATACCTATTAGGTGATGGAGCATTAATCACTAGAACTATCTATGTTCTAGTAATGGTTGCTGGTTTAATCCAAATAGCTCTTTTACCTAAAAACTTTGATCATCTAGATCATTAAAAAAGATTTAGGTAATCCCTAAATCAATAATTTAAAAGTAATGTATCTTTTATATTTCTAGCAAATACCTTAAAAATATTTGCTTTTTTTATATCATTACTAACAGTTAAAGGTACTTCTTCAAGTAACTTATTATCCTCATAGACAATTATTTTCCCAATGGTATCTCCGACTTTAACCGGTGCCGTCACTTCACTAGTTTTAATATCATATGTAATATTTCTCTTACTATTTTGTGTATTATTTAAAACAGTAATATCCTTGGTAGCTCTAACCATTACCTCTTCTTCTTCACCTAAATTAACTTTTATCTTTCCAAGATCATCATCTTTATCTATCAATTTTTCAATATTATAGACATTAAATCCATAGTCCATCATCGCAATTGTATCCTTTGTCCTATTATCGGTATTATCTTCGCCCATAACTACCGTGATAAGTCTCATGTCTCTTTTCTTACCTGTGGCTGTTAAACAATATCCTGCATCGCTTGTATATCCCGTCTTAAGACCATCGATGTAGGAATAAAATTTAACCAGTTTATTCGTATTTACTAACCAAAAACTATTATTTGTATCCTTTCTTAAATAGTCTTCATAAATACTAGAGTATTCCAAAATTTTATCATGTCGAACTAATTCTCTAGCCATAACAGCCATATCATATGCACTAGAATAATGATTTTTTTCATCTAGTCCAGTTGAATTCATAAAATTAGTATTTTTAAGTCCTAAACTCTTTGCCTTATCATTCATCATCTTGACAAAAGCAGCTTCCGTTCCTGCAATTCTCTCAGCAAGAGCCACCGTTGCATCATTCCCACTAGCTACACATATTCCTTTAACCAAATCCATAACACTCATCATTTCATTTTGTTCAAGATATATTTGACTTCCACCCATACTAGCAGCATTCTTAGATACTACGACAATATCATTCCAATTTAAATTCCCTTTTTCTATATTTTCCATAATTAGTATCAAAGACATCATCTTAGTCATAGATGCAGGCGCTAATCTTTTGTTAGCATCCTTACTATAAAGTATTTCACCAGTACTTGCCTCCATTAGAATAGCACTTTTAGCATTAGAAGCCAAATTTAAATCCTCTGCAGATACCAATACTGGTATTAAAAGCAAAATAAAAAATAAACATATTTTCTTCATTACATCACCTAGTAATTAATATGTTTATTTTTATCTTAATATACATTAAAAAGTATTAACAAACATCTCATTATAAATACTATTTCACCAACTAAAATAATCTTATCCATTAGTATTACTTTATTGACAAAATCTAGTATTTCTTTTCTATTATTCTTTAAATTAAAATAGATATAATCCCTACTATCACATTTAATATTGATAAGTATAAAACTAATAATACCAAATATAAGACCAAATACTACACCTACTTTAGCATCGCTTATATTATAAGTAACACTATTAATAGCAATTAGAATAATTGGTAAAATATACAATAATTTCAAATTAGGAATAATATATCTAAATATATTAATTGCCTTATTTTTACTATTATCAGCAGCTGATATTCCAGCTTCAATAAGCGGAATACTAACGTCGCTAACACTTTTACCATCATACATTTTATTAGCTATTTTAATTACTTTTCTTTTGATATTATAACATGTAACATAACTATTATTTTTCACAATATTAATATTATCATAATCATGAAGTATATCTTTAGTAGCATTAAATCCATCTACTTTTTTTAATTTCTTTTTATTGTTTATCAATATCAAAACAATATATCCAATATAACCCAATAATATTAAAACATCTACTATATAAAATAATTTATCTATCATTTTATCATCGCCCATACCTTATCATACATTGAAATATGTTCCCCTATATTCTTAACAAAATGACCTGTAGTAACTACATCACTACCAAAATTTGCTGCTTTATTATTGATATAT
>JAEEZV010000006.1 GCA_016291995.1 Caryophanales bacterium | reverse complement strand
GCTGCTAAAGGTAATCCATGAATATTTCCAGTAACAGTTGTTTCAAATGTATTATAATCAGTATGAGCATCGATCCAGATAATACCTATTTTACCATTCTTTTTAGTACTTGATAAAGCGCTAGGAACAGCTACGACATGATCTCCTCCTAATAGGATAGGAAAATCATTATTATTTACCATTTCATTATATAATTTGGTATTAAATTTCATAATTTCAGATTCGTTTTTTCTTAAATCATTCTTATCAGTACTTTTAATATATGTAGGATCTTGATCAAAATTAATGATGTTTAAATTATCTTTATTTATATTATTGATAATGCTATGAGGGCCTAATCTAGCTCCGTTAACATGTACACCTAAATCACAATTAGCTAAGTAGATAGTTTTCTTCATTTTTTTCACCTAGAACAATTATATCACAAAAATAAGCAAATATTTAATTTTGGGTTGAAAAAAAAGATATATTATGTTATAATCTTAATTGCTGTTGGCAAAATAGATAAATGGGCTGTTAGCTCAGTTGGTAGAGCAACTGACTCTTAATCAGTGGGTCTAGGGTTCGAATCCCTAACAGCCCACCATTTATTTGTTAAAAAGTCTTGCTATGTCTGGAAAGATATGCTATAATTTACTAGTCAGCACAAAATGGGCTTGTAGCTCAGGTGGTTAGAGCGCACGCCTGATAAGCGTGAGGTCGATGGTTCAAGTCCATTCAGGCCCACCATTTTGTTTATCTGGCCCGTTGGTGAAGTGGTTCAACACACATGCCTTTCACGCATGCATTCATGGGTTCAAATCCCGTACGGGTCACCAATTTGATAATAAACGACGAAAGTCGTTTTTTTCTTTTTCTATTTATGATATAATTATTTTGGTGGTAAAATGAAACTGCTAAATGATAGAAATTATAATATATCATATGATAAATATATTCCAACGAACCCCAAAGCAATAATTGTGGCTATCCATGGTTTTTGTGGCGATAAAGAAAGTACTTGTATCGATATGTTAAGGCATGAGATGAATAAAGTGGGAATTGGATTAATTAAATTTAATCTTCCAGCACATGGCGATAGTGAAGTAGAGGGAGATAAACTAACGGTTAGTAATTGTCTTAATGATTTAAATAATATCGTTTCTTTAATTAAGAGTGATTATAAAAATATTCCATTAATTGTTTTTGGAACGAGCTTTGGTGGATATTTAACACTTCTATATCATTATTATCATCCTGATATATTTGATTATATTGTTCTTAGAAGTCCTGCCATTAAGATGTATCAAATACTTTCTACTTCTTTAATAGGGGAAGATATTAAGAAAAGTTTGGATACTATGGGATACTTTGATTATGGATTTGAAAGAGTTATTAAGATTACAGATAAATTTATAAATGAATTAAAAGAAAATGATTTAGTAGAATTATATAAAGATAAGAAAATTAACAATATGGCTATTATTCATGGTGATATGGATGATCTTGTACCAATTGATGATTCAAGAGAATTTGTGAGTAAACATGGTGGAAAATTATATATAGTTAAGGGAGCAGATCATCGTTATAAAAAGCCTGGAGAATTAGAAAAAGTAATGGAATATACAAAAGAAATATTAGATGATTATATATAAGGAGGAATTATGAAAGAAAAATATTTAGTTATTAACGGAGGAAGTTCATCACTTAAATTTTCATTATATAGTATGCCAGAAGAAGAAATAATTGCGAAAGGTTATTTTGAAAAAATTGGAGCAGATGATAGTTTTTGGAGTATTAATTATAAAGACGAAGTATTTAAAAATGAAGAAAAACTAAATGATCATAGTACTGCTGTAAGTGTTATGATTAGAGAATTGTTAAATAATAAAATAATAAATGATTTAAGTGAAATTAAAGGTGTAGGACATAGAGTACTACATGGTGGTGAATTATATAGTGAATCAGTATTAATTACAGATAAAGTATTAAATGATATTGTTGATTTAACTAATCTTGGGCCACTTCATCATCCGGGTGAAATCGCTGGTATTAAAGCAATGCAAGAAAATTTACCTGGAGTTCCTGAAGTAGCAGTATTTGATACAGCATTTCATGGAACAATGCCAGAATCTAATTATATATATGCTGTACCATATGAATGGTATACTAAATATAAAGTAAGAAGATATGGATTTCATGGTACTAGTCATAAATATATTACTAGTTATATGCAAAAGAAATTAAATAAAAAAGATGTTAATTTAATTATTTGTCATGTCGGTAGTGGAGCAAGTATTACATGTGTTAAAGAAGGTAAGTCATATGATACTTCTATGGGGCTTACACCATTAGATGGACTTGTAATGGGTACTCGTAGTGGTTCAATTGATCCATCTATTATTAAATTTATTAGTAATGAAGCAGGACTTAGTGTTGACGAAATAGATAACGCTTTAAACAAGAATAGTGGTCTTAAAGGTATTTGCGGGAAGAACGATTTTAGAGATGTACTAAAATTAATCGAAAGTGGCGATAAACTTGGTAAACTTGCATATCTAGTATTTATGGATTCGATTATCAAACATATTGCAGAATACTATTTTGAATTAGAAGGAAAAGTAGATGCAATGATATTTACAGCTGGAGTACTAGAAAATAATGTTATGTTGAGAAAAGATATTATCGATAATATTTCTGGGGCAATGCATGTTTATGTTAATGAAGGGGAAAACGAGAAAATTGGATATGGTAGAGAATTAAAAGAAGGACTTATTACTACGGAAGAGTCTAGTTTACCAATATATGTAATACCTACGAATGAAGAAGTAATGATAGTTAGAGATTGTTATGAAATAGTAAAAAGAGCATAAGCTCTTTTTTAATTCTAAAAAAAGTAATATAATATATAATGCAACCAATAATTTACAAAAAACAACCTATTGTTGGTAGAGTGCAACGGATATATATAATACAATTGCATTGCGAGGTGAAAGTATGGAATTCAAAGAAAAATTGAAACAGGTTCGTAAAGAACACAATATTACGCAAGAGGAACTTGCTGAAAAATTAGGGGTTAGTCGTCAGGCTGTGTCAAAGTGGGAAAGTGGTGGTGCATATCCCGATACAGATAAATTAATTCAGATTTGTAAAATGTTTGATACTAGTTTGGATGAATTAATTGGTAATAGTGAGGTTAGTAATAAAAACGAAAGTAAAAAAATAACTTTTATGGAAGCAATTAATGAAGTTATTGATTTCTTTCAAAAATCATTTGCTATGTTTTGGTCTATGAAATTTATAGAAAAAATTAAATTAATATTTGAAATGGCTATTTTAATTTTAATCTTATGTGGCGTTGCCATAATATCTAGCAATATTATTACTGGAATACTTTATAGGATACTGATATTTTTACCAGGTAATGTTTTAAGAACAATAATGAATATATTTGATTCATTATTATATATAGCATGGATTATTTTAGGAATAATGATTGTCATTAAAGTGTTTAGGACAAGATACTTAGATTATTATGTTGTTATTACTGATAAAAACATCGATAAAACAAGAGTAGAAGAACCAATTCAAGAACTTAAAGAAAAG
>JAEEZV010000037.1 GCA_016291995.1 Caryophanales bacterium | reverse complement strand
ATTGATACTGGATACGATTATGACTATAATATCATTTTATCGAAACTAAAAGACCTATCCAAAACTAGTACAATAACGATTGATTATCTAATTATATCCCACGGACATGGCGATCATTACGGAAGTTTATCACAATTACTTGATCATGTTAAAGACATTGGCATGGAAGATGACGATTTTCCAGGTGATACTGAGATAATTATCAATAATTTCATCTATAAAGAAATAAGTTTACCTTCTGAATTAAAAGAAAAAATACATGCCAAGATAGAAAATAGAATTAACCTAAAAGATTATTTTTACACAAAAAGGTTAGATATAGACGATGCCTTAGAAAAAGCTAAAGAGTACATAAAAGGCGGATATGATGATGAAAATGAAAAATTTACCGGTCAATTAAATGATGATGAACTATTGTATCCATCATTCAATTATCAAACTGGAGAAAATAGCAGTGTATATACAATTAATTCAAATATTGATATGATTCTATTTAATGTATATGATGTCTATGCTGCAATTGCTGCCAAACTAGGTATAGAGAGATCTAAATTATGTTCTACGACTACTATTTATGGCACATCTGATAATGGAGTTAATACCCTTAGAAGAAACACTTTTTATAGGTTTAGAACATCCACAATCAGTTTTGAAGGTACAAAATTCTTCACTACCGAAGCCAATGAGAATACGAATGCAATAACAACAACTCCAACAAATAGCACATCAGAAGACTTTACTACCTATTTCCTAGATGATGGTATGTGTAATGAAAATGCTAATTCTATCGCAGTCTTGTTTAAAATAAAAACTGGTAATTCTAACAAATATATCTACGTACCAAGTGATTTGCAAAACAATGGATATACTGTTGCTTTTGATGGGTATAACGATGCAATAACTAATTGGTATAGTTATAGAAATAGTGATGATACTTCCTTAAAATATGAAGAGAATATTCCAAAAATAAGTAGCGAGAGTTATATTACCGAATTTACTATGAATGTAACGGCAGCCACAAAGAAAAAAATATATAAAAATACCGAAGAATTAGTATTCCCTGTAAGAGTCAAAGCAGAAACTAAAACTGCCGAAGCAATAGCTAATTATATAATCAATGAAAATCACGATAGTCTAAATGATTTAGTAATATATCAACAAGCCCATCATGGAAGAAATAATGCACCATCAGCCATCAATGCTCTAAATTTAAATAATGGCGAGGTAACAAAATACTCTATTGGCGTTTCACCATATGATAGTGAAACAGCAGCTCATTCATTTGACTATAGAACCCAAGTATACACTTTATCTAACACGCAAAAAATGTATACCGGTAAAAAGTATCCAATTGATGAAGCATACTGTAATGGTGGCGGCGGAGTAATATGTACAATTAACAGTTATGGTGAATATGAATGCCATTATGTATATAGTAATTTTGATGAATATAAAACCGTATACAGAGATGGAGTATGTACACTAGATCCATATGATGATGAACCCAAATAATAAGGATGATAAAAAGACAATTTCGATTGTCTTTTTTTTACATATTTCTAACAATTAAAATGTATAATTAACTGTAGATAAGGACAAAAAAACTGATTTATGGTATAATGAGTGTGAGGTGTAACATGAGAGTTGTAGTTAGTGCTGGCGGTACTGGTGGTCACATTTATCCCGCTATTGCTATTATTGATAAAATTAAAGAAGAAGAACCTAAAAGTGAAATACTTTATATTGGTACTTCTGACCGTATGGAAAAGGATTTAATACCAGCCTTAGGTATTAATTACAAAGAAATAAAAGTAAGCGGTCTAAAAAGAAAAATCACTTTAGAGAATTTTAAAGTGCTATATCAATTTTTAGCAGCTAGACACAAATGTAAAAAGATAATCAAAGAATTTGATCCTGATGTTGTTATCGGAGCTGGCGGATATGTTACTAGTCCAGTTATTTGGGCAGCTAAAAAATTAGGTAAAAAGACCTTTATTCATGAACAGAATTCAGTAGTTGGTTTATCTAATAAATATCTAACTAAATATGCCGATAAAATAGGGGTATCTTCCGCTTCAACAATGGAATATTTCCCTAAGGATAAAGTAGTTTTAACGGGTAATCCATGTAGTGAAAAAGCCCTAAAAATGAAAAAAGCAAATAAAGAAGATTATAAATTATCTAAAAATAAAAAATTAGTTCTAATAGTTATGGGTAGTTTAGGTAGTAAAACAGTTAATGATAAAATAACATCCTTCTTAAGTGCCTTTAAAGGTAAAGACTATGAAGTAATGTTTGTAACAGGTAACTCTTATTATGAAAAAGTAAAGAATATGAAAGTACCAGAAAACGTTAAAATAACACCATTTATCTATGAAATGCCATCACTTATGAAGGCAACTGACTTAATGGTTACAAGAGCTGGAGCTTCCACAATTAGTGAAATACTAGTCCTAGGTGTTCCTTCAATCTTTGTTCCAAGTCCATATGTCACAAATAATCATCAATATAAAAACGCAATGGATTTAGTAAACCAAAATGCTGCTTTGATTCTTGAAGAAAAAGATTTAAATAAAGAAAATCTTATCGGTATGATTGATGATACATTAAAGAATAAAGAAGAATATGCTAAAATAAAAAAGAATTTAAAGGAATTAGGTATTAAAGATAGTGCTGAAAGAATATATGAAGTACTAAAAGGAATGATAATGGATGATAAAAAGTTTTTTTAACGAAAACAAAATCATTTATGAAGAAAATCCATCTTTAAAAAAATATAATACATACAGATTGGATGCTAAATGTAAATATTTAGTATTTCCTAAAGATGAATTAGAACTTATAAATATTTTAAAAGAGATTAAAAAGGATAATTTAAAATATCTAATGCTAGGCAATGGTTCAAATACCATTTTCAAAAATGATTATTATGATGGAATTATTATCAAATTAGATAGACTAAACAAAATAACATATAATTCTAACTATGTAACTGCCGAAGCCGGATGTTCACTTATGAAATTGTCTCTTGATTTAATAAAACATGGCTTGTCAGGACTTGAATTTGGCGCAGCCATTCCTGGAGACGTCGGTGCATCAACAGCTATGAATGCTGGAGCCTATACTCATGATATGGCTGAAGTCGTAGACAAGGTAAGAGTACTTGATAAAGATTTAAATATCAAAGAATTTACTAATAGCGAATTAGAATTCGAATATCGTGATTCTTATCTAAAAAAACATCCAGAATACATTGTAATATCTACGACATTTAAATTAACGCGTGGAGATCGAAATGCCATGTCTGAACTTATTAGTACGAGAAGAGTAAAAAGATTGGCTACTCAACCACTAGATAAACCTAGTGCTGGTAGTGTATTTAGAAATCCAGAAGGTATGTTTGCTGGTGAGTTAATTGAAAAATGTGGTTTAAAAGGTTATAAAATAGGTGGTGCAGAAGTATCTAAAAAACATGCTAATTTTATAATCAACAGCGGTAATGCTAAAGGTGAAGATATTGTCAAACTAATCGAAGAAATAAAAAAGATTGTTAAGAAAGAGTATAATGTAGATTTAGTATTAGAACAAATAATAGTTGAATAGGTGTGATAAATATGGCCTCAAAGAAGAATAAAAAGAAAAAGAAAAAAAGACTTAAACTAAAAATTACTATATTTCTAATAATAGTTCTTTTAACTGTGGTCGCATTAGCTATTCATGTCTTACATGAACCTATCAAAAATATTTATGTTACAGGTAATAAAATATTAAGTGATAAAGAAATAATAAAATTATCCGAATTAGGTGATTATCCACCATATATTAACACATATTTTACGGATGTAGAAAGCAATATAAAAGAAAACATCTATGTTAAAAATGTAACTGTTAAAAGAAAATTAAACGGTAAAGTATATATTGATCTAGAAGAATATAAACCAATATGTATCTATAATGATAAACTGATTTTATCATCCAAAAAAAAAGTAGATAATATATATAATATTAACTATGTTCCATATGTAATTAATGATATCGATAAATTATATGATAAATTTGTTGAAAAATTTTCACTTATTAACGATGATATATTAGTTAAAATATCACATATTGAATATGCTCCAAATGATGTTGATAATGAAAGATTTCTTCTTTATATGGTCGATAAAAACTACACATATATCACATTATCAAAAATTACTAAGTTAAATAAATATAATTCAATTGTCACAGAATTGGAAGGCAAAAAAGGAATTATTTATCTAGATTCTGGCGACTACGTAGAAATAAAAGGTTGACAACCACAAGTAGTTATTATATAATTACATTAGAGTAAATAGGTAGGTGACTTATGAGACTAAGATTAAATAACAAAGGACAAACTTTGGTTGAATATGTATTAATTATTTCATTAATAACTGTTTTAGCAATAGCTGTTGTTAAGATATTTGGTGGCTACCTAAAAGATACAGTTACTAAAATGGGCTGTGAAATGATGAAAAAAGAATATGTCGAAGGAGAAAAAATTGGCGAAGGTTATTGCCAAGGTGACGAAAGCAAATTATTCGGAGATTAAGACCATATGGTCTTTTTTTTATTGTCATAAAACGGTGTAAAATGAATAAAATTTAAAGAATTAGCAATTTATATATTGACATTGCTAACAACGGTGTTATAATTATATTAGCAATTAGAAAATGTCATTGCTAAGGAAGTGATATATTGATAACGAATAGGCAGAAAGATATTCTTAAATTTATTGTCGAAGAATATGTCAGAACAGTAAAACCTGTTAGTTCAAATGTAATATGCAAAAATCTAAATTGTTCCAGTGCAACAATTAGAAATGAAATGGTTATTCTAGATGAACTAGGTTATCTAGAAAAGAATCATTTTGCATCTGGTCGTCAACCAAGTGAGAAAGGATATAAGTACTATGTTGATAATCTAATGACTCCAACAGACATTACTGGCAAAGATTTATTAAAACTAGAGACTATATTTCATAATAAATCCGTAGTTTTAAGCGATGCCATTGAAAAGAGTCTAGAGTTAGTAGCTGAAATAACTAACTATACATCTGTAGTCTTAGGTAAATCTTCTAGTGAAAACAAACTTAAAAAAGTTGAAATACTTTCATTAGATGATGATAGAATACTAGCTATGTTAATAACGGATAAAGGTTATGTTGAGTATAAAAACTTATATTTACCAGATACAGATATCGAAGAAGTAATCAAAACTGTTAATTTAATTAATAAAATGATTGTGGGTACTCCAATCAATGAAATTAGTGAAAAACTGGAGTATGATGTTAAACCAATCATAGCTAAATATGTCAAACAACATGAAGTACTATATAATGCCTTTTATGATGCATTTACAAGCTTTACTAATAAAGCTAGTGATGTTCATTTTGTTGGTAAAAATAACTTCCTAAAGCAACCAGAATTTAATAATATTGATAAAGTTAAAGACATCTTAACAAAATTTGATGATGTTGAAAAAATAAGTGAAATGGAAGAACATAACAATGGTATCAATATATATATTGGAAAAGACAGTGACTTATCTGATGATGTATCAGTCATCAAAACAAAATACAAATATAATGGTGAAGAAGGTACTATTGCTATAATCGGTCCAAAGAGAATGGAATATGAAAGAGTCGTTAATATCCTAAATTATATT
>JAEEZV010000036.1 GCA_016291995.1 Caryophanales bacterium | reverse complement strand
ACTAAAAATAAATTATTAGATGATGATGCTTTTACTAAAGCATTCGTTAATGATAAATTTAATTTTACTACCATGGGTCCTTTTAGAATTAAAAATGAATTAGAACATCATCAAATAGATAGTGGAATTATTAATAAATATATTAGTAAAATATCTCCAAGTAAAATATCTGAAAAAATAAATAAACAGATTCAAAAACTAATGAAGAGTAATAAAAATAAACCAAATTTAAAAAACAAAATATATAATAATCTTCTTAATTTAGGTTATACTAGTTCTGATATCTTAGATAATCTAAATAATTATGATTTATAGGTATATAACAAAATAAATGGTCAATAATACTACTAGGTGATAATATGAAAAAAGTATTTTTAGTAGTATTAACCATTTTTTTATTGACAGCTTGCAGTATGGGTAATAGTCCTACTTCATTAGTTGAATCACTATTAAGTAAATATCAAAGATTAGATAATGATATTATGGATAATATTGATACGATTATCGAAGAACAAAATTTTACTAATGAACATAAAGATAGATATAAAAAAATACTAACTGATCAATATAGAAATTTATCTTATGAAATAAAAGAAGAAAAAATAGATGGTGATAATGCTACCGTTGTAACCCAAATTGAAGTAATTGATTATAGAAATGCTATCTCTGATATGACATTTGATCGTAGTATCTATACCAAAGAAAGTTTTGATGAAGAAAAATTAACTAGATTAGAAAGTGCTAAAGATAAAGTGACATATACTATTGAATTTACCCTAAATAAAGACAAAGATGGTAATTGGAAATTAAATGCTCTTACCAATGAACAGATAAATAAAATACAAGGCATGTACTAGGCTTGTATTTTTTTAGTTATATATTTTATCTTTTCTAATATACTTAAGTAGAAAAGAGGAAAATATGATAAATAGAAAGAATTTATGGTTTTTAACATTATTTAGTTTAATACTTGTCCTAAGCGTATACTATGTAACTATGCCTGAAGAATTACTTCTAACTAATAATGGAGAAGTATTAACAGATAATACCGATATTAAAATTACAGATGCTAGTATTGTGGAAGCCCTAAAACAAGAAGATACTTCTAATACCCTAAAAGAAATTAATAAACTAAAAGAAGAAATGAACAGTAAAAATTTGTCGTCAGAAGATAAAAACAAAGTATTTGATTCATTAAAAATATTAAATCAAATAAGTAGTACTGAAGAATTATTGGAAGAAAAAATAAAGAATATCTATAACTTAGATTCTTTTGTCAAAATAGATGGTGATGAAATAAGGGTAGTCGTAGATTCAGGTGAACACTCTAGTAGCTTAGCTAACGAAATAATGCGTACAGTACAAAGTAATTTTGATACCAAAATGTATATTGTTGTTCAGTTCAAATAATAGTTAAAATCCCTCACTTAATATAAAAACATACATAGAATATTATGAATAATAAGGAGTGGGGTAATATGGATAAATTTATACTTACAAAAAGAGAAAAAGAAATATTCACATTACTAGTAAATAATAAAACTACTAAAGATATTGCTAACATATTAAAAATAAGTGAAAAAACAGTCAGAAATCATATATCTAATACCATGCAAAAACTAGGTGTAAAGGGTAGAGCACAAGCTGTCGTAGAACTATTAAGAATGAAATTAATAACATTATAGCCACTATGTGGCTTTTTCTCATAGATAATAATTTAATGCATACTATTAAATAGGTGATAATGTGATAAAAAAGATGTTATATCAAAGAATAGCCATTATGGCATCATTGTTAATAGTAATCCTTATGTTATATCTAATACCAACAAATAAAACTAACGAAATAGATTTAACTAGTACACAGCATTTAGAATACATCTATCCAAATGATCTAGAAGTCATCTATCTCCTTGATAATAATGATTATTTATCGATGACTAAAATAAGTGTTAGCAATAAAGACATCATTACTAAAGCTAAATCACTAATTGATGCAATGACTATTAATGGTACCAAAAAAGATAAAATACCTAATGGATTTAAATCACTAATACCAGAAAATACAAAAGTATTAGATATTAGTCTAAAAGATAATATCTTAACTATTAATTTTTCCAAAGAATTATATAATACTTCCAAAGAAGATGAACAAAAACTAATCGAAGCCCTGACATATACCTTAACTAGTATTGATGGTATAAATAAGATATCCATATATGTTGAAGGTGCTAAATTAATAATCTTACCCAAAAGTAAAATCATAATCCCTGAATATTTAGATAAAAAATATGGTATAAATAAACAATATGAAATTACAACTCTTTCTGATATTGATTCATATACCATATATTATGTCTTGAATTATAACGATGAAACATACTATACACCAGTTACTAAATATATAAATAATCAAAATCAAGATAAAGTTAGAATTATTATCGAAGAACTAGCTACTTCTATTGTTCATGAAACAAATCTAATGAGTTATTTAGATAGTAATGTAAAACTATTAGATTATGAAATAACTGATAAAGTAATAAAATTAAACTTTAATGATCTGATATTATCAGATATCACAAACAATCTAATATTGGAAGAAGTAATGTATACAATTGGATTATCCATGTGTGAAGAATTAGATATTACAGATGTTATCTTCCAAGTGAATGGTAAAGAAATTTCCACTTTTTCTATAAAAACCCTTGATTAAAATGACTTTTTGTAATATAATTAGTTAGCAACCGGAAAGAGTGTTGTTAACTGTCCTCATAGCTCAGCTGGATAGAGCACACGCCTTCTAAGCGTGCGGTCGAAGGTTCGAATCCTTCTGGGGACGCCACTTTAAAAATAGACCACTAAGTGGTTTTTTTCATAGAGATAAATAAGAGGTATTTATGAGAAGTGCAAAAGATATATTTAAAAACCTAGTAATATTTACATTACTTATTGTTATTACAATGATGGTAATTTTTCATACTTACAAATTAGAAAATATCATCGAAGTAATATTAAATGCTAAACTAATATATATTATTCTAGGACTAATTATAATGCTATTATACTTTTTAATTGAAAGCTATAATATTAAACGTATCCTAAAACTATTAGGTGATAAAGTAAGTATTCTAAAATGCTTAAAATATACTTTAATTGGTTCATTCTTTAGTGGAATAACTCCAGCTACTACTGGCGGTCAACCAATGGAAATATATACTATGCATAAAGAAAAAATACCCGTATCACATAGTGCCTTATCCCTTTTAATCCATCTTGGATCATTTCAATTCATAAGTATATTCGGAGGTATTATATGTGCTATTATTAACCATAATATGTTAAGTGATGGCTATATTTATCTATTTATTATTGGAGTATCACTAAATCTAATCGCTTTTAGTACCGAAGTAATTGGTGTTTTCTTTCCTAAACTAGCTAAAAAAATAGTAAATTTAATTATTAAATTACTAAAGAAATTAAAAATAAGTAGTATTGAAAACAATATTGAAAATATTAATAAAGTATTAGATGATTATAGTAATGGAGCAAAGTTTATTAAATCAAATAAAAAAGTATTATTTCAATCAATACTAATTGCTTTACTCCAAGTACTAGTATTCCATTCAGTACCATTTATGGTATATAAAGCATTAGGATTAACTGGTTATAGTTATTTAAAACTAGTTTCTATTCAAACTATGTTTTATGTATCAATATCAAGTATCCCATTACCAGGAACTGTCGGTATCAGTGAAGGAGCAGGATTTAAAGTATATTCAAATATCTTTGGTCCTAATCTATTACCAAGTGCTATTCTTTTAATAAGAACAATTAATTTCTATTTCTTTATCCTGGTAGGACTAATCGTATTTCTATTTAATTTGATAAAAAAAAGAGAATCATAAGATTCTCTTTATTTATATAAAATATCAATATCAACTGTATTCTCTGTAATACCATCAATTTTAGCAAGAGATGTCATCTGCCATAACATATAATCTCCCTTATAATCAGTTTTAGAAGTATAATGAGCTAACCAGATATTAGACTTTTCATAATCTAACCAAACATTCTCTAAATAGAATTTAGAACTATAAAGCATTGCTTCATATCCTGCATCCTTTAATGTTTTCTCAAAACCAAGATAACCTTGACTCAAAGTATGTAATGATACTCCATATTCATTAAAACTTTTCCAATTCTCCCAGTCATAAGCAATAGGTAAGTCTAATTTATCACCATTTAATTCATTTATAACCCATTTAGCGGTATTTACACCATCTTCATAAGAAATAGCTGTATTATATACATACACTGATACCTTTAAACCAACTTCTTTAGCTTTCTTGTAGTATTCCTTAAACCTAACATCTAAATCTAATGATTCACTAGGATCTGATTGAACACCAATACGCATAATAACAAATTCTATTCCAGCATTCTTAACTTTTTCAAAATCAACATTTCCTTGCCATTTAGAAATATCTATCCCAATACTTGTATTATCATTCTTATAATTATTAAGTATCTCATTCATATATAAATATTTAGGTCTAGAAATACTACCTCCACTCGGTAATTTACTAACTACATTCAAAGTAAAAGTCTTCTTATTTTCATTATTAGATGAATCCCTAATTACATATTCCAAATCCTTATATACCCCAATAGCATTTATATCATATTCTCCAATTATTTCACATTCAGGTTTATTATCATAATCATCCCCATAAACAATCTTCGAACATATATCAGTTTCATCATTTAAAAGAGTAGTAAGACTATTACTAGCTCCGATAAATACTGGAGCTGTAATATCAACTACATTATAGGTAATATCATATTTATATTTTCTTTTCTTATATTTATAATCGAGAGTATATATATATTCACCAACCAAATCATTCTTTAATTTAGTATCTTCAGATAATATTTCAGCATTCGTATCATTAACTAATTCCATACTAGTATGTTCTTCATATACCGGAAACTTATTCTCATTAAGATTAATATATACATCCTCAGGCATTTCATATACATCATACCCACATCCAGTAAGAAATAACAATAAAAATAAAATAAATAACTTCTTCATCTTACCACCTAATAATATTATACACTAAATATCCCAAAATAGGAAAAAACCTTTTGTTAATAAAATCGTCATCATTGGTAAAATATAAGACAAAACTATCTAAATCATCCATTATTACTTATAATATTAACAAAAAGAAAGGTTTAAGCAGTATGGATCAAGTAAAAATAGGTGCTTTAATTGCCAAATTAAGAAAAGCAAAAGGTTTAACACAAGCCCAATTAGGTGATATGATAGGCGTAGGCAATAGAGCAGTATCAAAATGGGAAACAGGTCAAACTATGCCAGATATTGGTAATATTAATGAATTAAGTAAAATATTAGGTATAACTACTGATGAATTATTCAAAGGTAAACTAAATGATGATACTATTATCAATAAAAGACTAAGTAAGAATAATAAACACTTCTTAATCCTTATACCAATATTATTACTTATCCTAGCAATTATCTT
>JAEEZV010000005.1 GCA_016291995.1 Caryophanales bacterium | reverse complement strand
TGTCCATTTTGCATACAATGTTGTTGCAGAAGCTATATCCCAAGCCTTATTACTAGTACATGATGCGGTATAATACTGTGTGCCCTTGCCACCAGTTTCCGTAAAATAACCTCCAAAGGCATATCCTGTTTTCTTTGGACACGTTATGCTTGGCATTGCACTTCCATATGTTGCTGATACTACGCCTGTTCCAGCAGTCGTTGGAGATTGGCCATTTAACGTTATACCAAAGCTTCTTGCTGTCCAATTCGCTGTCATAGTTACTGTAGCATTATTAGTTGCAGTCAAGTTTTTAAAATATGTCGCCTTAATCTTTGTTGTTCCATTCCAAGAATTAGTAGCATTCGTAGTTGATGTACCATATTTAGCTGTATTTGTATTTAAACCGCTTGCTGTCCATCCTGCAAATGTATATCCCGTTTTTGTAGGATTGCTTATATTAAATGTAGTATCATAAGTAGCAGACGTTGGTTTTGTTGAAACAGTTCCTCCACCAGCATAATTTATTTTATACGTATTTGCAGTCCATTTTGCATACAATGTTGTGGCTGAAGTTTTATCCCAAGTTTTAGCACTTGTTCCATCTGCCTTATAATATTGTGTTCCACTACCACCAGTACCTGTATAATAGCCTCCAAATGTATACCCTGTTTTAGTTGGACGAATTATGCTTGGCATTGCGCTTCCATATGTTGCAGATTTACTAGTTGTTCCACCTGAACCACCATTTTGATCCAAGGTCACAGTATATGAATTTGCTGACCAGCAAGCATAACGAGTTATATTACCAGTTAAATGTCCAGTAGTACCTGATGTTTTAGGATTAGAACAAGATGTTGATGTATCCCATCCTTTAAATGTATAACCTGTCCTACTAGTATATCTATATATACTATAATCAGCAGGATTTACACTTAATACAGTTTTTGAATAATTAGTCCATGTTCCATTTACTTTTTGTTGAAATTGACAACTAGCCGTAGTATTAGAATTAAAAGTTACTTCATAAGGAATAGGTGTCCAATGTGCATATAGCGTATGATTATAGTCACCAATAAACGGATCTCCTTGAACAATTTTTGAACCACTATTACCACTTTGTACAGTATACCATCCGTCAAAGGAATATCCAGCATATGTAGGGGTTGGCAATGCTCCATATTTTGTAGCACCACCCCATCCGTAAATAAAATTACTTCTACTAGCCGTTTTCTTGTCGCTTGACACAGTGAAAGTTCCGGCATCTGAAAATGTTCCACCATTTGCATCTAGTGTTATTTTCATTCCCCACATTGCATATATTGTCATACTATTATCAGCAATAAGTTCCGAAGAAGAAATGTTACAATTAGCACCATTAACAACTGGGAATTTATCACCAGTCTGAAGTCTATAACTACAATCTTGAGATAGACACGAAGAAGTACCAGTCAAATTGATATCTTTCTCAATATACCAAAATTGAAATACGTAGTTATTTTTTGTAGGCGTTGGTAAAGTCGGCAAAGTAACACAATTATTAGCAGCAGTGAGTTTGTTAGTAGCCAAACCTTTTGTTAAAGATAATTGCCAACCATCATTAGTTGCAGAATCAGGTATTATACCATATTCATCTGTTGCATGACCAAATGCGGCCGTATCACCACGGGAATCAAGATTTATCGTATACGTTTTTACCCAACATGCATATAATGTCGTTGCTGTGGAAACTATATTCCAAGTTCTTGCACTTGTACCGTCCGCTTTATAATATATATAAGAACTGCCCGTATTAGCGCAACCATCTTCAGTTTTATAATATCCTTGAAAAGCATAACCACTTCTTGTCGGCATAGTTGCTGATGGCATTGCACTACCATATATTGCCGTTACAGTTTCGGTACCTCCACTACCTCCTTGTTTGTCTAATGTAACATATGTCTTTTTAGCACTCCATCCTGCCTTTAATGTTTGATCGGAAGTCATGTTCCATGTTCTAGCACTAGTTCCATCCGCATTATAATATTTTGTTCCACTACTATTTGTATATCCAGTGAAATCATAACCTCTTTTTGTTGGTATCGTTATCGTTGGCATTGCACTTCCAAATGTTACAGTTATACTTTCAGTACCTTTATTACCACCATTTTGATCGAATGTTACCGTATATGTATTTGCAGTCCAATATGCATATAATGTCGTAGCTACTGTCTTATTCCATGTCTTTGCGCTAGCACCAGTTGCCGTATAATATTGATCGCCCCCACCATTAGTTTGCAAATAATATCCTTTAAATGTATGACCTGTTTTCGTCGGTTTAGTAATACTTGGCATTGCATTTCCATATGTTGCTGTTACACTTTGTGTACCATTAGAGGTAGCATTTTGGCTATTGAGAGTTACGGTAGATTTTATAGCATCCCATCTTGCATACACTGTTGGATTAGAAGAAAGATTTACTACAGTATCATTTTCTATCTTTGTTCCTCCACTAGTAGCTGTATACCATCCGGTGAAATTATAACCAGTTCTACTAACTGTAGCAAGACCAGATGCACTATAATTAGTATTTCCAGT
>JAEEZV010000035.1 GCA_016291995.1 Caryophanales bacterium | reverse complement strand
CGATGATTTAAATTGGATGAATAAGGAAAGTAGATCATCTATTGAAATGAGGGATAATGTTAGACCAGAAATAGTAGGTAAGGTTTCTAACTTAAGTGACTATGATACAGTATGTTTAGCATTTCCAATATGGTGGTATAAAGAACCTACAATTATTGATCAGTTTTTAGAAGAAAATAATTTAGAAGGAAAGAAAGTATATGTTTTTGTTACTAGTGGATCTTCTAGTATAGATTCAACATATAAGAGTTTAAAAGAAACATTTCCTAATTTAAATTTTGTAAGTGGTAAGAGATTTACTGGTAGTGAATCAGATGATGAATATATTTCTTGGAAAAAATAAAAGAGAATTATCTATAATTCTCTTTTTGTATGGTATAATTTGCATAGGAATGATTATGTATGATTTTAAATATAAGTGGTAGAACAGATATTGTGGCATTTTATTCAGAATGGTTAATGAATAGATTAAAAGTGGGTTTTATTGATGTAAGAAATCCTTTTAATCCTAAACTAGTAAGTAGAATTAATTTGGATGATGTGGAATTATTATTCTTTTGTACTAAAAATCCTATTCCTATCTTAGATAAATTAAAAGATATTAAAAAGAAAGTATATTTTCATGTTACATTAACATCATATAAAAAAGATATTGAACCGGGATTACCACCTAAAAAAGATATTATCGAAGCCATTAAAAAGATATCTAATATGATTGGTAAAGATAATATTGTAGTTAGATATGATCCAGTATTTATAAATAGTAAATATACAATAGATTATCACATTAATGCATTTGATAAGTTATGTAGTTTATTAGATGGTTATATAAGTAAAATATTAATTAGTTTTATAGATGACTATAAAAATGTAAGAAATAATTATAAAGTATTAAATTATAAGAAATTAACGGAAGATGATTACAGACAAATAGGACTTTCTTTTAGTGATAGTGCTAGAAGACATAATATGGTAGTTCATACTTGTGCGGAAGTTAATAATTTGGTAGAGTATGGTTTTATTAAAGATGAATGTATGTCTAGGGAATTAGCTTTTAAATTAACGGGTAGAATATATAAGAAATGGCAAGCTAGAAAAAAAGCACCATGTAATTGTATAGAGATGGTTGATATAGGGGTATATAATTCATGTAAACATTTTTGTAAATATTGTTATGCTAACTTTGATGAATTAAAAGTAAAAGATAATTACAGTAAACATAATCCTAATTCTTCGTTATTGGTTGGAGAATTAGAAAAAGATGATATAATAAAAGAGAGAATTGTTAAATAGTAGGAAAGAGGTGTAATATGACTATTTATGATTGTAAGTTAAAGGATAGGAATGAGAAAGAGGTATCTTTAAGTAAATTTAAAGATAAGGTATTAATAATTGTTAACACTGCTACAGGATGTGGATTTACTCCACAATATGCAGGACTTGAAGATTTGTATAAGAAGTATCACGATAAGGGATTAGAAATTATTGATATTCCATGTAATCAATTTGGTAATCAAGCTCCAGGAACAGATGATGAAATACATGAATTTTGTGCATTAAAATATAATACATCATTTGATCAGTTTACTAAAGCTGATGTTAATGGAGATAATGAATTAGCTTTGTATACATATTTGAAAGAACAAATTAAAGATGATGAAATTGAAGGATTTAAAAATAAGATGGCGATGAAAGCGGTAGAAAAGATTAGTAAGACTGCTAAAAAAGATGGAGATATTAAATGGAATTTTACTAAATTTTTGGTAGATAAAAAAGGTAATGTCGTAGGAAGATATTCTCCAACATATAAGCCAGAAGATATGGAAAGTAAAGTAAAAGAATTATTATAATAAAAGAAAAGAAGAGCAATCTTCTTTTTATGTTATAATATATCTAGGTGGTACTATGAAAAAGATAGGTTTATTATCTTTAATATTAATTACTATTTCTTCAGTAGTTATTATGGTATTTGGAAATACTTATAAAGAAGAATTTCAAATAAATAAAAAGTATGACTATGAGTTTGTTTTAGAAAATCGAACTGGTGAAGTAGAAGTAATTAAAAGTGAAGAAATTGGGGATAAATATGTTATTAAGGTAAAGGCTAAGAAACCTGGTAAAGTAGAAATTGGTATGGACTACGGATCTATTGGTGAGAAAAAAATACTATATATTCATAAGAATATGGTAATAACTGAAGATAGTTATTTCGGTAGATCTACTTGTTCTGAGGTATTACCAATATCAATATCTATTATTTTGATATATTCATTATATTTATTAATAAAGAGATATAGAGAAAGTGTTAAGGATAATTTATATCAATATAAAAATATTGCTTATTTAGGTATTATTATCTTTTTATCATTTTTTACATTAGATAATATAATATCAATATTTAATTATAGAGGAATATATCGTACAGTTGGTAATATCATTAATTCAATGTCGACATTATCAATGGTTTTATTTCCAATAGCGCTAGTTACTTTTATATTAGTTACAATTAGTAATATTAAATTAATTATGAGAGAAGGAAAATCATTAAGGAATTTACTAGGATTATTTATTGGAATATTTATATGTTTATTAACATTATTACCTGATTTGGTATATAAATGGCTTATGAAATCACAGATTATCAATATATATAATTTGAATGGTCCTGGACCATATATATATAATTTTGTAGAATCTTTAGCATATTTAGTCGTAGCTTATTTGGAATGTGTCCTTATAGGTACAATATGGGTAGCTATTAAATCAGTAAGAAAAAAACTAGAATATAATAAAGATTATATGATTATACTTGGATGTCAAATAAGAAAAGATGGATCTTTAACACCATTATTAAAAGGTAGAGTAGATAAAGCAATAGAATTTAGAAATAAACAATATGAAGCAAATAAAAAAGATTTAGTGTTTATACCTTCTGGTGGTAAAGGAAATGATGAAGTAATATCCGAAGCAGAAGCTATTAGAAATTATCTACTTAAAAATGGTATTAAGGATAAGAATATTATTCTTGAAAATAAATCTAAAAATACATTAGAAAACATTAGAAATTCATATAAATTAATAAAGAATAAGAATGCTAATATTGCTTTTTCAACTACTAATTATCATGTTTTTAGAGCTGGATTATTAGCTAGTGAAGAAGGTATTAAGGCAGAAGGTGTTGGAAGTAAAACTAAATCCTATTTTTGGATTAATGCTTTTATTAGAGAATTTATTGGAACACTTTATGCTGAAAGAAAAAAACATATTATTGTTTTTTCAACAATAATTTTGGTTATTGCTATTATGATAACAATAACATATTTTGCTAACAATATATAAAATAATGCATAGATAAACACCATATTATGGTGTTTTTATGTTATAATAAAATTGAAGTGATAATATGAGTAATTTTAGTATTTTGTTTTTAATATTTGGAGGATGTGTACTACTAGTTGGTTTGTATATGTATACAGGTCATGAATTAAAAATTATTGCTTGGAAAGCTGCTTTTAAAGGACTTACAATAGAAGGCTGGAAAAGAGTAGGTAAATATACAATATTAGCAAGTGTTATTATTTTTATGATAGCAATACTAGGAATAATATTTAAGTTTGAATAATATGTGGTGGTATTATGATAGAGTTAATTAATTTTAGGGATAAAGATGAATTCTATTTACTTATGTATAAATGGTGTAGTAAGGAATTTATATATGAATGGTTTGAACAAAGAAAATTATCATATGATGAAATATATAGAAAATATAGAAATAAATTATTAAGTAGAAAAGAAAAACTATATATTATTTACTATAATAATAAACCTATCGGATATACACAAATATATAAATATGAGAATAGTAAGAATGTTTATGAATATGATTTATTTATTGGTGAAGAAGAATATTTAAATAAAGGAATTGGAGAATTGCTAGTTAAATATATCAATAAATATATTTATGATAATAATAAAGTAGAGGCAATTATTTTGAGACCTTTTAAAAGAAATGTTAGGGCTATTAAATGTTACTTGAAATGTGGATTTAAGATAATTGATGAATATATGGGAACGGATACGGTTGGTAAGGGAGAAGAATATGTTGTTTTAGAATATAGGAAGGATAGATAGATATGAATATTTTGGAAACAATTATAATTATAGCAGTTGGAACACTTTTACATTTTACTTATGAATTTAGTCATCATAATAAACTGGTAGCAGTATTTTCGGCCGTAAATGAAAGTACATGGGAACATATTAAGATAGCGATGACACCGACATTACTATGGAGTTTATATTACGGATTTAGATATGGATTTACAGGAAATTATTTAATGGCTAAGTCATTATGTTTACTTACAATTATATTAGTAATACCAATGCTATTTTATGCATATATACCATTTACTAAAAAATCTATTTTAATTGTGGATATAATATGTTTTTGTATAACTATAATATGTTCACAATTAGTATTTCATCATATTGTTTTTGTTTCTGCACTTGGAAGTAATCCCCAAATATTTACATATTTAAGTTTAATACTTTTACTTTTAGAACTACTTGCTTACTTCACACTGACATTTCATGCACCTAAGAATTTTCTATTTAAGGATCCAATAACACATAAATATGGTTTGGAAGGTCATCCTTGTAATCATCATCATCATTAATTTATTTTGAGGAGGATATATGAAGATAGTTATAATATGTGGAATAGTTTTGTTGTTATATATATTAATTACATATATTATGTTTATATTTGTAAGTAGAAAGATAAAGGAAAAGATATTTATTTTTTATCATAATGGTGTTGAAAAAACAATTGCTCCTTATAAGAAGGAAATAGAACTTGGTAATGATTGGGTTAATGAAAAAAAGACCCAAGGAAAAGTAGAAGATATGTATATTAAATCTAGAGATGGATTAAAATTACATGGAATACTTATTAGGAATGATAAAAATAAAGGTATTATTTTAGAAGCTCATGGCTATAGGAGTTATCCAGGAAGAGATTTGTATGCATCTTGCTTTAATTATTATGATATGGGATATAGTTTACTTTTAATAGATCAAAGAACGAACGATCCTAGTGAAGGAAAGTATATATCTTTTGGAATACTTGAAAGTGATGATGTAATAGAATGGTGTAAATATCTTAATAAAAAATATAAGAATATGCCAATTGTTTTAGCAGGAGTATCAATGGGAGCAGCAACTGTGATGATGGCTATTAAAGATATTAAACCTAATATGAATATAAAATGTGTTATTGCGGATTGTGGATTTATATCAGCATATGATCAGGTAGCATATTTTATGAAGCATTTAGCACATATTAGTAGTATACCATTTATGTGGGCTATTAATATTTGGTGTAAGATGCTTGGTAGTTTTGATTTAAAGGATAAGAATGTTCTAGATATTCTTAAAGATAAAGATATACCATTATTATTAATACACGGAGAGAATGATGAATTAGTACCAACTATTAATTCTAAAAAGATATATGATAGTTATAATGGTAAAAAAGATTTATTAATTATGCCGGGAGCAGCTCATGGGGTTAGTTATCTAGTAGATAGTAAAAAATATATTAAAAAAATAAAGGAGTTTTTAAATGAATACAATGATTAAAAAAATATTTGGTGGAATTGATATGACATGGAAGAAGGTAATAATAATGGCTTTAGCTTCAGCTGTATTTACAGCTTTGGTAGCTATTATTCCATGGTTTAAATATACGTCTTTTCATGCTATTGCAGTTACTTTTGAAGTATGGATACTATTTGGTATTATCATTATTATGAATAGTAAAAGTAATAAGGATTCTGCTTTAAAATGTTTTGTGTTTTTCTTAATTAGTCAGCCACTTATATATTTGTTTCAAGTACCATTTAGTTGGCAAGGATGGAATTTATTTTCATATTATAAATATTGGTTTATATGGACTATTTTATGTATTCCAATGGGCTATATTGGTTACTATATGAAGAAAGATAAATGGTGGGGATACTTAATATTAGCACCAATGATATTACTTCTTTCTTATTCATATTTAACATATCTACCTTTATTTATGTTTTCTTTTCCTAAATATATCTTAATATGTTTATTTTGCATTGCAACAATGATAATATATCCATTATTTATCTTTAATAATAAGTTTGCTAAAATAGGAGGAACTATTATAAGTGTTATTCTAATTGTTATTATAACAGTTTATTCATTATTACATCCTCCAGTATATGAGACACAACTTATGAGTAATACAGAAGCTCATCCATTTGATGATACATATACGGTAACACTTGCTGATAAAAAATATGGCAGTGTCAATATTGTTTATGATGAGAGATTAGAAGATTATATGTTGGCTGTTAAGTTTGTTAGAGAAGGTAAGACTGAACTTATTTTGACTTCACCTGATGGAGAAGAAACAAAATATAAATTGGATATCAAAAGAGATACATATGATTTAGAAAGAATAAAGTAGGTTAGACCTACTTTTTAATTGCATTAGAGATAAATCTAATATATAATAAAACTAGATATAAATCTTTTAGATTGGGGGGATTATATGGACAATATTAAATGGATGCGGCTAGATAATGCCGCTTTAATTTACCCTCAAGCAATTAAGAAAAAGTATGCAGCAATGTTTAGACTTACAATTACTTTTACAGAAAAGATAGATGAAGAAATATTAAAGGTAGCATTAGCTAATACATTAGAGCGTCTTCCTTCTTTTGCTTTTCGTTTGAAGAGAGGATTATTTTGGCATTATCTAGAAAAGACAGATGGTCTTCCACCAATACTTCCAGATGTTAAGAATCCAATGAATAGGATAAGATTTAAGGAAAATAATCATTTCTTATTTAGAGTAAGAGTATATGAAAAAAGACTAGCTTTAGAATTCTTTCATGCGCTTACAGATGGTACTGGTGGAGTAACATTATTACTAACTTTATCACGTGAATATTTAAAATTAAAATATGGTGTTAATATTCCATATACTGATAAAATATTAAATTTAATGGATAAGCCTAGTAAAAAGGAAATGGAAGATAGTTTTAAAAGATATTGTGGCCCTTCAGGATTTGTTCCTAAAGAAAGAGCAGCATATCATTTAAAGGGAACAATGTTACCTAGTAATATGTTAAATATTATTACTGGAGAAATGACAGTATCTGAACTTAAAAAATTATCAAAGAAGTATGATTGTACTATTACTGAATTACTTACTAGTATTATGTTTTTATCTTTAGCTGAAATTCAAGAAAATCGTCATGATAGAAAGAATAAACCAATTAAAATATCAATACCGGTTAATTTGAGAAGATTTTTTAGTTCAGTTACTCTTCGTAATTTTTCTTCTTATGTAAATCCTAAATTAGATACAAGTCTTGGGGAGTATTCGTTAGAAGAAATTATTAGAGAAGTAAAAGTACAACTTGGTTATATGATCAATGAGAAAAGACTTCGTTCTAAATTTACCGGTAATGTTAAAGCAGAAAGAAATATATTTGTAAGACTTATGCCAACATTTCTTAAACAAAGAGCTTTATCTATTACGGATTATTTATTAGGTGATAGATATTGTACAACGACATTATCTAACTACGGACTTATCAATATACCAAAGGAAATGCAAGAATATGTAACAGGTATTGGATTTATGCTAGGGAGATGTCGTAATAAGCATGGAGCAGTTGGATGTATATCATGTATGGATAAATTATATATTACATTTACAAGTAGGATTAAAGAAACCGAATTTGAAAGATTATTCTTTACTAAACTTGTAGATTTAGGAATAGAAGTAACTATTGAAAGCAATGAAGGAGGGTTATAATGTATTGTTATAAATGTGGGGTAAAATTAAAAGATAATGTTAAAAGATGTCCTCTTTGTAAAACACATTTAATGTATGCGAAGGATAGCAATGAACTTTCAGCATATTCAAATATTATAGATGATGCACAAAAACATATCGATTTTAAATATATAAGTAAAGTGTTATTGCTAATCTTATTTATTGCAGCATTTATTACGGTAATATGTAATTACTTTATTAGTGGAAAAATGACTTGGTCAATATATGTTATTGCATCTATTACATATGTAGCTAGTCAAGTATCATTTCTATATTATAAAAAGAAATTATTTCCAGCAATTTTAAATTTATTAGGACTAGAATGTTTATTACTTACTATTGCATATTTTAATAATGGAATGCATTGGTATTTATATTTGGTTATGCCTAATATATTTGCAGTATGGTTAATTGTAGTTTTATCTATCTACATATTTAAAAGAAAAAAGAGAAATTTAATGCGAAATGTTCCAATAATATTCTTTGTCATATCTTCAATTTTAGTGGTAACAGAAATACTTATCGATTTATATATTAGAAATACAGTTAAGCTTACTTGGAGTCTATATGCTTCTGTTCCAGTATTAGTTATTAGTTTAATTATTTTTATTGCATCATTTAATGAACATATTGTTGAAGAAGTAAAAAAGAGGGTATTTATATGAAATTATTTTGTGAAGCAATAATTAAATTTCTAATGGGAGTATTAGTGGTAGGATTACTAATATTTATACCGGCAGGTACAATTAATTATTATAATGGATTATTATTTATGGCTATTTTATTTATTCCAATGTTTATTGCGGGTATTATTATGCTTTTTGTGAGTCCGAAGCTATTAAGAAGCAGATTAGATGCTAAAGAGAAGGAAAAAGAACAAAAAGAAGTGGTATTATTTAGTGCCTTAATGTTTGTTTCTGGATTTGTTATTGCAGGACTTAATTTTAGATATAAATGGATAATACTACCAGATGCTGTTTCTATAGTAGCAGCAATTATATTTATATTTGCATATGCAATGTATGCTGAAGTATTAAGAGAAAATGCTTATCTATCTAGAACTATTGGGGTAACAGATAATCAAAAGGTCATCGATACAGGAATGTACGGGATAGTACGTCATCCAATGTATATGACAACAATTATTCTATTTTTAATGATGCCATTAGTTTTAGGATCAATAATATCATTTATAATATTTTTAATTTATCCATTTATAATTGCTAAAAGAATTAAAAATGAAGAAAAGGTATTAGAACGTGATTTAAAAGGATATAAAGAATATAAAAAGAAAGTAAAATATAAATTAATACCATTTATTTGGTAAGAACAGAATGAAAATTCTGTTTTTATATTGACATATAAAAATATGATGTGTATAATGTTATTGTATTAACCAAGTAATACAGTGAGGTGAATTATGGGACTTGTATTTGATAATAATATTCCAATATATATTCAATTACTTGAATATATGAAAATATATCTTATTTCAGGAGTATTTAAATGTGGTGAAAAGTTACCATCGGTAAGAGAATTTGCTACCAGTTTTAAGGTAAATCCTAATACGATGCAGAAAGCTTTATCAGAACTTGAAAGTATGAAATTAATCTATACGGAAAGAACTAATGGAAAGTATGTTACTAATGATAAGAAGCTAATTGAAAAATTAAAAGATGAGTATGCAATGACTTTGGCAAAGAGTTATTTTGAAGGAATGAAGAAGATTGGACTTGGCAAGGCAGACTCTATTAAATATATTGAAAGGATAGATAAATAATGGAATTAGTTAAGATTAATAATTTAACTAAAGTATATGGCAAGAAAGTAGCTTTAAGGGATGTAAATTTAAGTATTCCAAGAGGTAAAATAATCGGACTACTTGGAAAGAATGGAGCAGGTAAAACAACATTAATAAAATTAATTAATGATTTACTTACACCAACAAGCGGAGAAATATTGGTAGATGGGAAAAAGGTAGGGGTAGAATCTAAGAAAATAATATCTTATCTACCTGAGAGAACTTATTTAAATAAGCAAATGAAAGTATCTGAAGTAATTGCTTATTTTGAAGATTTTTATGATAATTTTGATTCTAAAAAGGCAAAGAAACTTTTAAAGGATTTAGATTTAGATATCGATGAAAAACTATCTAGAATGAGTAAAGGTATGCAAGAAAAAGTACAGTTAGTACTAGTTATGTCTAGAAATGCAGATCTATATATTTTGGATGAACCATTAGGTGGAGTAGATCCAGCAACAAGAGATTATATTTTAGATACGATCTTATCTAATTTTAAAGAAAATGCTAGTGTAATTATTTCAACACATTTGATATCTGATATTGAAAGAATACTAGATGAAGTAATCTTTATTGATAAGGGTAGTGTAGTACTTCAAAGTGATGCAGATAAACTTAGAAAAAAAGAAAAAGGAAGTATCGATGAAATCTTTAGGAGGCAATTTAAATGTTAGGAAAATTACTTAAGTATGATTTAAAATATATGATTAAGAATATGAGTATATTCTATATACTAGCAATATTCTTCTCAGTAACTTCTAGAATATTTTTATCATTAGAACAGACAATAATTGTTAAAATAATTGGTGGTATTAGTGTTGGATGTATGTATGCAATGGTTGTCAATATATTAATTAATACGATGATGCGTAGTTGGGTACGTTTTAGAGAATCTATTTATAAAGATGAAGCATATTTAACACATACATTACCAGTAACTAAAAATGATATATATGATTCAAAATTTTTAGAAACTTTAATATTTTATGTCATTGGGTTTATTTTTATCGTATTAAGTTTACTTATTACATATTATACAAAAGATAGATGGTTACTCTTAAAAGGATTTATTGGGACAATTACAACAGAATTAGATTTTAATGAATCATTATTTATACTTGGTTTTTTAACTATTATATTTTTAGAAGTATTCAATGCTATTCAGTGTGGATTCTTTGGAATTATATTAGGACATAAAAAATATAATGCAAGACTTGGCTATTCAATATTATTTGGATTTATGGCTTATTTAATATCTCAAAGTATTGTTTTACTTTTAATGTATGTGGTAGGTTTATTTGAACCAACAATAATGGATCTATTTAGAAGTACTATTTTACTAGATACGAAATCATTTAAATTATTAGTTATTCTATCAATAATTTTATATATAATTATAATTTTATTAATGAGATTTATATGTAAAAAGGAATTTAGTAAAGGTGTTAATATCGAATAGGAAAGAAGATTAATCTTCTTTTTTTATGGTATAATTAAACCAATAGTATGTGTTACTTTTAAAGAATCTTTGTTATATTGTTGATAGGTGATAATATGGATACGGTTAAAATAGGTAAGTTTATTGCTGAATGTAGGAAAAAGAAAAATATGACACAAGGTGAATTATCTGAAAAATTAGGAATAAGTATTAATGCTGTTAGTAAATGGGAGAGAGGATTAAGTTTTCCTGATGCATCTTTATATAAACCATTATGTACTTTACTGGGAATAAGTATTGAAGAACTTATTAATGGGGAAAGAGGAAATAGTGAAGAATCAAAGGAAAAAGCAATTATTAAGACAATAAAAGATAGAGATGAGATTAAAAATAAATCTAAGAAATTGATAATATTATTTGGAGTTATTTTTCTAATAATTATATTTGGTTTAATTTATTATCAGAAAAAGATAAAAGTAAAATTAGTTACTGATTCTGATTATTTATATGATGATGTTATTAGTTTTATAAAAAATAAAGAGTTTGTGGAAAATCCAGATACAAAGTATCGAGATTTTAATGCATTTTATAGTTATCATGGTTTTGGGATAGAAGGTAGGGGTAATTATAAATATGTTTACATGTGGATATATGAACAAAGTTATTATATCGAGCCAGAAGAATACGGGAGTTCTTTAGCAATATCTGGTGGTAGTTCTAGACCAATAAAAGCCGTATATAAGAATGACAGACTGCAAGATATTATTTATCCAAAGGATGGAAATGAATATGTTAAGTCTATTAAAGAAATGTTTCCTGGAATAATAAAATATCAAGTATTAAATTTTGATAAAGAAAAAAATATTAATAAATTATTTAATGAAGTAGAGAAAAAGAAAAATATTTATTATGATTATTTAAATTTAGATATGAGTAAAATAACAATAGATGATTTAGTTTATGGTGATGTAATATTTTCTATAGAAAAGAAAAATAACAAATGTGATATTCCTGTTTTATTAAGTGTTTATAAAAATAATAAATATAAGTTATATACAGAGTATAGGGCATGTAGGCCAAATGTAGCTTGTACTTCTATTTTAGAATATGTTAAATCTTATGAGGGAAAATATGATTTTGATGTTATTGAAATAGTAAGACATAGTATAGATGCTAATTTGCGTCAATATACCAATGATAATTTACCAGAATATACGATTAATTCTGGTAAGGGTCATGAGTTTAATACGGATGCAGATAATAAATATTTAATGGATTTCTTAAAATCAATTAATGTAGATTTAAATCAATGTGCTAAACCAAATTATAAAGAAGATTAATCTTCTTTTTTTGTGATATAATTATAGTGGTGATAGTATGAAGATACAAAAAGCTGGTTGTATATTAATTAACATGGTTAATGAAAAGATAGGATTAATATACCGTGATAGGCATAATGATTTTTCTTTTCCCAAAGGACATTTAGAAAAAGGAGAAACTTTAATAGAATGTGCTATTCGTGAAACGGAAGAAGAAACTAAAAGAAAAGTAAAATTATATAGTGATGAGATAGTAGCAGAAGACCATTATGTGGATTCTAACGGGGATGAGTCTGATGTATATTATTATCTTGGAATAGATGATGGGGTAAGTGATAATGATAGTACGGATACACATACGTTAGTATGGAAAGACTTTGATGATGTGAAAAATATTTTAACATATCGTAATTTGAGAAATACTTGGTTAAGTGTCAAAGATAAAGTTTATGAAATAATGTATCCAAATGATTAAAATGTGTTATAATACTAACTGTTTTGAGGTGATATCGTGTCAAAAATAGATTTTAGTAAAGATATTGTTTCTTTAATGTGGTATAAAATAGCAGTATTAGATAATGCTGGTATTGGAGCCTTTTTAAAGAAAGATGATTATTTTGAATTAATTCTATGTCTTGCATACTTAACGTTATCAAAAGAAAAAATAATTTATAAAGATAAAAGTAGTAGTGATCCATTAGGTAGACTTACTAACTATGTTGATATGGCCGATATCGATAGATTGTTTACGGAAGAATTTTGTAAGAATCAGCCAATTATACATAGTGCAGATAGATATGATAATTTGTGGATATTAGATAATATTAGAGATTCTATTATGCATAGTTGTATTGAAGATATCGATATTGAAAACAAGTTAATTAAGATTAAAAATACTGGTGAAGATAGAGGGCTAGAAGCATCACTACCATTTGATTGGATTATTGCTTATGCGAAAAGTGATATTCTAAGTAAGAAAAAATTAAATCAATATAATGTTAGAGGATTTTATTACAACTCTGATATGAAAAATGCAGAACGTTTTGATACAGAAGAGACACTAAGAGGAACTATTCAATATGAGGTACGTATTAGTGGAAATAGTTTTTTTGTTAAAGATATTGAAAATAGAATAAAAGATTTATTTTTAGAACATAGTAAATTAGAAGTACCTAAATATATTGTGTATAATACGAAAGATTATGAATTAGCAAGATATGATAAACATTATTTACGTTCATTTTATCATGCTAAGGAATTAGTAAAAAAAGTAATTGAAAGTGAATTTCCTGGAGTAAACGTAGAAATTCACATCGATAGTAGAAATGCTAGATTAATGAATAAGATAATTAAAAGGACAGCCAATTATTATAATAATTATGAATTATTTTATAATCGGATAAATAATCTTATCAAGAAAAAGTCTACTTATCTTCTTCATTATATTAGTAATTTAATTAGTTATATTGATAGCGTTAGTGAAGAAAGTAAAAATCCATATGAAAATATGCGTCTATTCAACGAAATGATGAATGATAGAAAAATCGAATATAAGACGGATAGAGAAATAGTTACTAATTATAAAAATAATTTACATAATGTAAGATCAATACTATTAAATTTGTGTGCACTAGCTACGCTAATAATCAATGATGATAAAATATATATAAAACATTATAAAAATGTTAGTCCAGAAGATATTGGAATGGTAGCATATTCTGTTAATCCATATCTTGATTGTGCTAATAAGATAAGACGTGAAATTAAAAAGATTCTTTCTCTTGAAGATAGAATACTAGTAAAAAATAATGAATTAGCCAATTGTGTAACTGAAGAATCTAAGAATAAAGTAACACAAATTATTAGTGATTTAAATAATGAAATAATTATATGTAGACAAAATATTATCAATTTAGAAACAGAATTAAAAAATAATGCTTATATTGATAGCAATAATGAAAACATTGATGATTATATGAATGAGGCTATCTCTGATCATGATGAATTATTACTTTATTATGCTAAATATAAACAGTCTAATAGTCTTAGTGATAGGAAACTAATAGAGAAAGATATGATGGACTTTCTAGATGATACTATTGCTACTGAATCAAAGTATATATTTAGTAAATGTGATATTAAAGAAATGTTTAGAATTATTAGAAATAGTTTTGCTCATATTGGAAGAGTAAATATTATTAAAAATAGAGAACAATATGATGATTATGTTGTATTAAATGATTATGATAGCAATAATAATAAAAGTGGGTTTGTAAAATGTCAATATAGGCAACTTATAGATATATTAACAGAACCGCTCAATGATAATAATTTACCAAAAACAAGAATTAAATAGATAGTTAGACTATCTATTTTTTTGAGGATATGCTATAATTATAAAGTCGATAAGGAGGAATATAATGATTAAAACATTAAATAATTTAACTAGAAAAGAAGTAATATTTCTTCTCTTAGCAATTTTATTATTAATATTACAAGGATGGTTAGATCTTAAAATACCAGATTATATGTCTAAAGTTACGATGTTAGTACAAACTAAAGGTACTGATACATCAGAAGTTATTAAAAGTGGTATTATTATGTTACTTTGTTCTTTAGGTAGTTTAGTAACAGCTTTTGGAGTAGGCTTTTTAGCAGCTTATACAGGAACATCTTTTGAGAAAAATTTAAGAAAAAAAGTATTTAATAAGATTCATGAATTTGGAACAAAGGAAATAAAGGGATTTTCTACGAGTAGTTTAATTACAAGAAATACTAACGATATTACACAGATAAAAACTCTTGTTGTCATGGGAATTCAGATGCTAGCTAAAGCACCAATAATGGCAATAATGGCTATTATGAAGATAGCTGGTAAGGAATGGAATTTTTCTTTGATTACTTTGGTTGGTGTATCGATTGTTATCGTGTCTAATCTAGTTATTATATTGGTAGCTATTCCTAAATTTAAAAAGATTCAACGTCTTACGGATAATTTAAATGCTATTACAAGAGAAAATTTGACAGGACTTCGTGTAGTAAGAGCATATAATGCGGAAGATTTTGAACTTAATAGATTTGAAAAAGCTAATAAAGAACTTACTGATACGCACTTATTTACAGGTAAATTGATGGCCTTTATGGGACCAATAATGTCTTCTATTATGAGTGGTTTATCACTAGCTATATATTGGGTTGGAGCTGTCATGATAAATGGTGCTATAGGAATGGATAAATTAAATATATTTAGTGATATGGTAGTATTTTCAGCATATGCAGTACAAGTAATAATGGCCTTTATGGTAATGGTTATGCTATTTATATTGTATCCAAGAGCATCTGTATCTATGAAGCGTGTCAATGAGGTACTAGATACAGAAATAGAAATAAAATATGGTAATGTTTCTAAAGATACAAGTGAATTAAGAGGAACTGTTGAATTTAAGGGTGTTAGTTTTAAATATCCAGATGCCGAAGAATACGTTTTAAAAAATATTAGTTTTACGGCTAACAAAGGAGAGACGATTGCTATTATTGGTGGTACTGGTAGTGGTAAGAGTACTTTGGTAAACTTGATACCAAGATTTTATGATGCTAGTGAAGGAGAAATCTTAATTGATGGAATCAATATTAAGGATATGACTAGTGATTTCTTGACTGATAAATTGGGTTATATTAGTCAAAAGGCTGTTTTGTTCAAGGGCAGCATAAAAGAAAATATTAAACTAGGTAAAAAGAATGGTAAGAAAGTTAGTAATGATGATGTGTTAAAAGCATTAAATATAGCTAGAGCTAGTGAATTTGTTACAGCAATGGATAAAGGAGTAGACTCTGATATAGCAAGTGCAGGTAATAATATTTCTGGTGGTCAAAAACAGAGATTATCAATAGCTAGAGCAATTGCTAGAGATGCTGAAATATATATCTTTGATGATTCTTTTTCAGCACTAGATTATAAAACAGATTATGCACTACGTAAAAATTTAGAAAAGTATACAGGAGGATCTACTAAATTTATCGTAGCTAGTAGGATAGGGACAATAAAAGATGCTGATAAAATAATTGTTTTAGATGAAGGAGAAATGGTGGGTATTGGTACTCATGAAAGTCTCTTAAAGGATTGTGAAGTATATAAACAAATTGCGGCTTCACAATACTGGAAGGAGGCTAAATAATATGCATAATAGAAAGATGGAAAAAGCAAAAGATTTTAAAAGTGCAGTACTAAGAATACTTAAATATAATAAGAAATATCTTCCTTTAATAGTAATAGCAATTGTGTTGTCATCATTATCTAGTTTATTTGCAATAATTGGACCAGATAAACTAAAAGAAATAACGAATATTGTTACAGCTGGACTTATGACAGAAATAGATTTAGTTGCAGTTAAAAAAGTAGGAATAACTTTAGTAATTTTATTTTCATTTAGTTTTATATTTAATTATATTCAAGGATTAATTATGACGATTATAACTGCAAAATTTTCAAAGAGAATGCGCACAGATATAGCAGTTAAAATTAATAAATTACCGTTATCTTATTTTGATAAAACAACTGTTGGCGATGTCTTATCTAGAGTTACTAATGATGTCGATAGTATCAGTATGACATTAAATGAAAGTTTAGGAACATTAGCAAGTGCTCTTACAATGTTTTTAGGGTCTCTTGTGATGATGTTTATAACAAGTGCTACTTTGGCGATAACTGCTATTTTATCATCTTTAATTGGATTTGTTTTAATGGCGGTAATTATGAGTAAAAGCCAGAAATATTTCAATGCTGTTCAAGAAGAACTTGGTGAAATAAATGGTCATATTGAAGAGACTATAACAGGACATAATATCGTTAAAGCATACAATGCGACAGAAGAAGTAAATAAGGAATTTGATGATATTAATGAGAGGTTATTCAAGGATGGCTTGAAGAGTCAATTCTTTGGTGGATTAATGCATCCGATTATGCATTTTATTGGTAATTTTGGCTATGTTATGGTATGTGTAGTAGGATCAATTTTAACAATAAATGGTAGTATTAAATTTGGGGTAATCGTAGCATTTATGATATATGTTAGATTATTTACACAACCTCTTAGAGAATTTGCACAAGGTCTTATGGAACTTCAAAGAGCAGCAGCCGCTGGAGAGAGGGTATTCGAATTTCTTGATGAAGAGTCAATGCCACTTGAAAATGGTGATAATTTTGTTAAACTAGCTAAAGAAAATGTAAAAGGTAATCTAGAATTTAAAAATGTTAAATTTGGTTATAATCCTGATAAATTAATCATCAAGAATTTTAGCGCTAAAATAAAAGCGGGTAGTAAAATAGCTATCGTAGGTCCTACCGGAGCAGGCAAGACAACGATAGTTAATTTACTTATGAAATTCTATGATATTAAATCTGGAGATATCTTAATTGATGATGTTTCAATTAAGAATTTGACAAGAGAAAACATTCATGAATTATTTACGATGGTTCTTCAAGATACTTGGTTATTTAATGGAACAATTAAAGAAAATGTCATTTATAATAATAAAAAAGTAACAACGGAAGAAGTAATGGCAGCATGCACAGTCGTAGGAATGGATCATTTTATAAAGACATTACCTAAGGGATATGATACAGAATTATCTGATACAGAAAGTTTATCAGCGGGACAAAAGCAACTTCTTACAATAGCTAGAAGTATGATTGAAGATACACCATTTTTGATTTTTGATGAAGCAACAAGTAGTGTCGATACAAGAACAGAACAATTGGTATCCGAAGCAATGGATAAACTTACTGAAGGAAAAACTAGTTTTATAATTGCTCATAGGTTATCGACAATTCAAAATGCTGATCTCATCTTAGTTATCAAAGATGGCAATATCGTAGAGCAAGGTAATCATGATGAGTTACTAAAACAAAATGGTTTTTATGCAGAACTATACAATTCACAATTTTACGAATAAAAAATATGCAGAAATTTAGAAACTGATAATTTGAGTTATCAGTTTTTTTATGCATTAAAAAAGTTCACCAAAAACCATTGACATTCCTTGCTTTATAAGTATAGAATGTATCCTAATGGAGGAAATATGAACGAAGTAATCAAAGGTGAAAATATTAGGATTGAAGATATGATTTATGAGGTTAGAGGAAAGCAGGTTATGCTTGATTCTGATTTGGCGATTTTGTATGGTGTAGAAACAAAATCACTTAAAAGGCAAGTTAAAAGAAACATAAATAGGTTTCCAGAAAACTTTTGTTTTGAACTAAGTAAAGAAGAATATCGTGAAATTCTAAGGTGCCAAAATGGCACCTTAGAATTTGAGAAAGGCAAATATTCAAAATACTTACCATATGTATTTACTGAACAGGGTGTCGCAATGCTGGCGGGTGTTTTACATAGTGATACTGCAGTAAATATTAGCATAATGATTATCAATGCATTCGTAGCTATGAGACATTATATTGGGAATAATGCATATAGATTATCAAATGTTGAATTTAAAGTAATAGAACATGATTTTGAAATAAAAATGCTTAAAAAAGCATTTGATAAATTTGAAGAGAAAAGGAAAATAAATGAAGTGTATCTAAGTGGGAGCGTATATGATGCTTATTCAAGAATAGTCGATATTTTTAACGAAGCAAAAAAGGAATTAATAATCGTTGATAGTTATGCTGATAAAACGTTACTTGATATTGTAAGGAAAATAAATGTGCCAGTAATTATAATAACCAAAAATAGTGATAGATTAAGTGATTTAGATATTAAAAAATACGGTGAGGAGTATGGGAATTTAACTGTTGTTAGAAATAATACATATCATGATAGGTATTTTGTAATTGATAGAAAAACGATATATAATTCGGGAGCAAGTGTCAATAATGCAGGTGAAAAAGTTTTTAATATTAATTTGATGACTGATAAATTTATGATAGAGGCATTGCTTGTAAAATTAAATATAGATATATAAATATCTATATTTTTTTGTCATATTATGATATAATGTAAGTTAGGATATTAGGCATAGGAAAGAGGTGGAAATATGAAACGTGTTAATTATAGTAAACGTATTCTTTTTATCGTTGTCGTTTCTTTAGTTATTATATCGTTAATTGTTTTTCCATATTCTTTTTCTGAATACCTAAATAGTTCAGCATGGGATGGAGTAGTAGCCACTTCATTTACTAGTGGAACTGGTAGTAGTGAAAGTCCGTACATTATTTCTGATGCTGGTGAATTTGCTTATTTAAAGACATTACTCGAAAGTGAAGATGCAGCAATTTATAGTGATAAGCATTACAAACTAACTAGTGGATTTAATTACGGAGGCAATGATATCAGTATCAATAGTCCAGTTGCTTTTTCTGGTACTATCGATGGAGATGGTAATTTAATTTATAATGCAACTGTTTCTAACTATTTATTCAATGTCGTAAATGGTGCTAGTTTTAAAAATTTGGAATTAGACATAACATATTCTTTGGAAGATACTGAAGGAGCAATATTTGCTAAAGATGTTACTGATTCAAATTTTGAAATGATTATTGTATCAGGAACAGCTAATGTAAGTGATACATCTTCTTTTGGGGGACTTGTATATACATCAACGGATAGTAATTATGAAAATATTGTCTTAAATTATGATATTAATTCTAATAGTAGTAATATCTATAAATTTGCTTATGAGATGGATAATGATGAGGGAACTAACATACTAATAAAAGATGATAATTATGATGCTACAAGTAGTGATATAGATATTGGTATTGATAGTTTTAGTGTTAATCATAATGCAATTAGTTTAACAAATATGGATAACTTGGATGATTATGCCAATGATGATTATGAAATAATTATTTCTAATAATAAATTTATGGTAGAAAGTAAGAGTGTTATATTGGAACCTGAGTTAGATGTAAAAGGTGATGATACACCAGTAAGAGGACCTGTTAAAGCACCAACTAGAGGAGCTGTTGGAACGGATACAATTACTGAACATGCATCAGGTGCCGATGGTAATACTTTCTATATCAATGATCTTACAAGTGACCTTAATTATTATAGAGGTCTTAACTATGCAGAAGTTAGGTCGACAAGTATTCCTAGTGGGGTTAATACGGGATATTATAACGATAATTATTTAGTTAAGGTAGAAATAATATACGATGCTGCTGATATTGAAAGTAGTGCTAGAACAGGTGCTTTATCACCGATAGGTAGTGAAAATACAAATAAATTTATTTATTTTAAATACTATCCGCTTGCTAGAAATTCTAGTGGAACATTACTTACAAATAGTGATGGTGATAATTATATTCATATTGAACTTATCGATAATCCATTTACAAAAAGACCATATGTAAGTAATACTGAGTATGGATTTAACGGATGGATATGTAATCAGGGTGCTGATACAACAGCTAATTTGTGTAGTAATGCTACATTCAGTTTTAATAATGATGACTATACAAGACATTTAGAGGTACCAGTAAATGGTGGAAGTGAGATAATTATTCACTTAAATGCTAGTTGGTATAAGGCTAATGTGGTAACTTCAGCTAGCAGTATTACTAGTTTTAATTCAATGAGTATGCAACCAACTAATTATACGACACCAGTACAAGTAGAAGTGCCTGCTAGTTATTATTGGAAACGAAATTATGCTCAAATGGTATATAACCGTAGAGTTAATAGAAATGGAGCGTTACCAAGATATTATTGGTATAAGACAAGTCAAACAGGTACATCATACACATATATTAGAAACCGTAATACGACATGTGGTTATACGACTTGTTATGTTTATAGTGCTAATCAAACGGCTATTCAAGGTGGAAGTAAATATGAAGGTGGATCGGTAACTTTTGTTCCAAACTTTACAAATAGTGGTAATAATACAGAAGTTACGATTACAACATATAATACTACATATATGAATTTACAAGCAGATCCAGATGGTGAATACACGATAACTACGACGGTACAAAGACAGGGAACATACATACCTGGTACTAATGCTAGTGGTTACTATTATAGAGTAAGTAATCCGACAACACAGATGATTAATACCGGAAAATATTATAATAGTAGCGGAGAACTTTGTACTAGTACTAGTGGATGCTCTCCCGCTTATAAATTAATTCATTATGATGATGATACATTAAAATCTAATGGTAATACGATATCTTTAATAGAAACTGATTCTGACGGAGCAGTAATAAACGCTGATAACTATTATTATCTAGTTACTAGAGATATGAATATCTTTAGATATACTAGTGGTACAGCTTTATCAATGGATAATCTTGAAGTTAATAGACCGTTTACGGTTACTGGTGCAGCGGTAAATGGAAACAATGCGGCGGGGCTTTTGGAATACGATTCTTCATATAGTTGGTTTGATGGTACAACATATTATACATTTGCTGTAGAGAACGATTTAGTTATTGAAAATATTAGAATAGATGGACCGGATACGACTGGAAATAGTGATTCTCAACTTGGTG
>JAEEZV010000034.1 GCA_016291995.1 Caryophanales bacterium | reverse complement strand
CCACCTTTTTCAATAACAAATTCTTCAAGTTTCTTGAACCAAGAATTTGGTTTATCGCAAGTATCAACTTTAATAGCTTTAACCTTTTTATCTTTAAAGCCATTAAATTCAGTATTTTTAAATATTTCAGTTATATCTTCGATAATTAATGGATTTCTTAAATCTGGTTTATCTGAACCATATTTAGCCATAGCATCAGCCCATGAAATCCTTCGGAAAGGTCTTTGTGATACTTCTTTATCGCCAAACTTTTTAAATGTTTCATAGAAAACTGTTTCACCAACTTCGAAAACATCTTCCTCAGTTACAAAACTCATTTCTAAGTCTAATTGATAAAACTCTAATGTTCTATCAGCACGGCAGTCTTCATCTCTAAAACATGGCGCTATTTGGAAATATCTATTAAATCCAGATACCATTAATAATTGTTTATATATTTGTGGTGCCTGTGGTAAGGCATAGAATTTACCTTTAAAGTTTCTTGCTGGAATTACAAAGTCTCTTGCCCCCTCCGGACTAGATGTAGATATGATCGGAGTATTTATTTCAGTAAAATTCATACCCTTCATAGTTGATCTAATAAAGTCTATTACTTTTGTTCTAAACAAAATATTTTTATGTACTTCAGGATTTCTCAAATCTAGATAACGATATTTAAGTCTTGTATCTTCATTCGCTTCCCTACTACGGCTAACTTCAAATGGTAGGACATTAAGAGCTGGTCCCAACACTTCGAATGATGAAATCAACACTTCGATTTCACCTGTTTTCATATTTGGATTGACCATACCATCTAATCTATTTCTAACCGTTCCTGTAGCTGTAATTGTACTTTCTCTAGTTAAGTCTTTAAACTTATCAATATCTTCACTAATTAATTGGACAAGGCCTGTTTCATCACGTAAAGTGATAAAAACTAAACTTCCTAAGTTTCTAATTTGCTCTACCCATCCGGCAAGGCGAACTTCTTTACCTACATGTGTTTTATTTACTTCACCACAGTAGATACTTCTGTAAATGTTTTCTTTCATAATATTACCTCCAAAAAATAAAGGCACGAAAAGTAATCGCATAAGGACGACACTAGCCGCGGTACCACCTTATTTCACTTTCGTGCTCTTTTTAAATTTCATAAATTGTCAGTCTCGTTAATATTTATTTGTCACTTATAAACCGAAAACTAATCTTATTATAACACACTTATTATTAATTTCAAGTGCTTTTTAACCACCATCAGTACCTGATGCTGAAATAACACCAGTTATTCCTCTACCATTAGCTCCGCTTGCTTGTGCTTTTAGAGTTGCAGCAAACAATTTACCACTATCGGTTTCAGTTTGGTTTTCATTATTTTCCATAATCCAAATAACAATATGATATGTTACTGTACTAGGTGTTTGATCATTTGTAGCCTTTGCTAACGTAGTATTAATGTTTGTTAAGACAATCGGAGAAATAGTGCTATTTGCTTCATATACAGGATTGTCATTAGCATCTAAAGTATATGGCCTATCATCGACAAGATGGGTTGCACTAATTACTTCATCTAGATTTTCATCTAATACTTTAAAATATAGGTTTGCAAATGTATTTACACTAGGATTTAGTGTTATATATAACGGCAAATCATAATCTGTCATACGATTAATGATAGTGAACGTGTAGATACTACAGATTTCATTTGTATTATCATCAATACATGTTGTTCCCGCTTTAACTAATTCACCAGTTTGTTGATCTTCATATGGTTTAAGAAAATTGCCACTTCCATCAACTCTAGCGCTAGCCCTATCTACATATTCTTCGATGGATGGAATAAGCTGGCTTTTGATTAGCGATGTATCGTCGTCAAGTTCGATTGAAAATTCAGCAGCACGAAGTGAAATTGCATTTTCTTCGCTTGTTAAACTTATACTAAAGTATGCAAAAGTACTGCCTATGACTATTAAAATCAAGGCAGCTACGACGATTAATCCAATTAAAGCAACTGATTTCTTTTTGTCGTTCATCGCTATCACACCTATTCTTATTTAATGATAACAAAAATATTGCTTTTTTTCAATATTATTTGAAAAATTTGAGTAAGAAAAAAAGCGATTACTCGCTTTATTTACTATAATGAGAATGTACCAGTTAATCTACTTGAGTTACCAGTTGAACTATAAATTAACTGTCCAGTATATGAAGCTCCCATTTCATTAGATTGATCTTCTCCTTCATCGTTTAGATAAATGACAAGATATTTTTCATATACGCCATTACCTTCAGCAGTTGAGTTTGCAGGTACGGTAACTGTACCAATTGAAATATCAGTATTCGTTGGTTGTTCTCCCTCACTTGATGATGCTGGAGCAGCAGTTGCAACAATGTTAACTGGACCAATTCCTTGTGGAAGTTCTAAGCTATTTATATCACCAGTTAATTCTTGAAGCGTTAAATTAACAAATGGTGTAGCACCTGATCTAGTAGCTGATGCTGTATTTGATACTGTGTGTACAACACCATTAAATGTAATAGCTGAAGCACTAGTATTTTCAAATTCTAGTTTGTAAAGTGCACATACCATGTGACCTGGTTGATTATTACCCGGTACATCTACGCATCTATCAGATGCAACGTTTAGGGCATATAATAAATTTTTAGTATATGTACCAGTTGCTCCATCTACATCTCCATCTGGATCTAATGGAATTAATTCCTCATTGCTTCCTGCAGCAGGATATACTCTTGACATAGACAATGTTACCGCATATTCATAGGCAGTTACATTAACAGCATCTTCAGCACTAGTTAAACTAATAGAGAAATATGCGAATGTTGCACCGATGATTGCTACGATAAGTGTTGCTACAGCAACAACTCCTAGAAATATTCCACTTCCGTTTTTTTTCTTTTCCTCCATATTGTATCCTCCTTTTACTATATTAATAATATCAAAATTTGTATTTTTTTGCAATGTTTTTTTACAATTAAATTCTTTTTTACAAAATTAAAGGATGAAAAATCATCCAATAATTATTTTTGTACTAATCACTTACTCCGCTGATAACACCATAGACACCTTCACCACTACCTGAATCAATTGACAATGTTGCGGCAAATGCTTTACCTTGGTCAGCATCTTGTGCAGAATCTAAGTTTTGAATCCAGATAATAATTGTGTAGGTCCTAGACTCATTAGGATTCAAAGTTACTTCTGTAACTCCAGTGCCGCCTAACTCCAATGTGTGCTTATTGTTAGCGCCAGTTGCCGGAACTGTAGTAGCGGCAATTATAGGAGTTGGAGCGGTAGTACCAGAATATGCTAATTTAGTAACTCCGGCTCTTAGTCCAGTTAGGTTGGCAGACGCATCCGTTGAACCTGCATATACCTTATACTTTAAGTTCGTAGTTGTAAATGTGTTGGTTACAGCCTCTAACGTAGTCGTAATAGTTATAGTCGATGGGCTATCGTTGGTTACTGTATATTCATATACACTACATACTTCGTTGGTATTGTCATCAACGCATTGCTGATTAGCTGTAGCACCGGTACCACTTTGTGATACTGCTGCATACGTAGCAACATTTTCACTAGCTGGAACTAAATGCGTTTTTAAGTTCCTATAAGATTGGTCGGTAAAACCTAAACTTATGTTGGCAGCTCCTGCAGTAACAGCACCATTTTCTGAACTAGCTGATGCACTGAAGAACGCGAATGTTGCACCGATGATAGCAACTACTAATGTAGCTACACCGATAACTCCTAAAAAGACCATACTTCCATTTTTGTTTTCCATGCTATGTCCTCCTTTACTCTATAATCTAATGATATCAAAAACATTAAAAAAAAGCAATAGTTTTTTTGACATATTGCTATTTTTTTTTGTTATTTTAGAACAAGCTTAATTGGCTTGTTTCTGGCATATCTTTAAATATACCCATTACTTTCATTTTATCGATTAAAGTTGTCGATACTTTACATCTATTTTGAAAGTCTTCAATTGAGATAAATGGATGCTTTTGGGCTTCTTTTTCGATGCTCTTTGCAACGACATCCCCTAACCCATCAATTGCCCTAAATGGTGGAACAATTGTCTTATCATCTAGAACAGTAAAGGTCATGCCCTTACTTTTATATAAATCAACATTAGCTATTTTAATACCTCTAGCTGTTGCTTCTAGAGCAAGGCGAAGACATTCAGCAACGCCAGCCTCTTTATTCGTAGCATCGTATCCTTTTTCGCTTATTTCTTCTAGGACTTTTTTAATATCATCATAGCCATTAATCATGGCTTCAATATTGAAATCAGTAGCCTTTGTTGAAAACCAAGATGCATAATAGTATGCTGGCATATGAACTTTATACCAAGCTATTCTAAAGGCACTGATAACATATGCTGCAGCGTGAGCTTTAGGGAACATGTATTTGATTTTAGCGCAAGAATCAATAAACCAGTCAGGAATTTTATTCTTTTTCATAAGATCAACATATTCAGCCCAAGTATCTTTATCTTTAGATGCTTTACCTTTTCTGACAAACTCCATTATTTTAAAGGCCTTTATTGGTTCAATGCCACGGTACATTAGGTTAACCATAATGTCATCACGACAACCAATTACTTCTTTAAATGGTACAACATTATTTACAATCAAATCTCTAGCATTACCAAGCCATACATCAGTACCATGTGATAAACCAGATATTTTAATTAGTTCGGCAAAGGTTGTAGGTTTGGTTTCTTCCACCATACTGATAGTAAATGGTGTACCGAATTCTGGGATACCAAGAGTTCCTGTTTTACACATTATTTGTTCTGGTGTTACTCCCAAGGCTTTTGTGCTAGTAAATATAGACATCGTTTCTTTATCATCTAGTGGTACTTTTAAGATATCAGTACCAGTCAAATCTTGTATTAGACGTAATTGTGTAGGATCAGAGTGACCCAATATATCAAGTTTTAATAAATCTTGGTCAATAGCATGGTAATCAAAATGGGTTGTTCTCCATGCACTACTTGGATCATCAGCGGGATACTGGAATGGTGTAAAATCAGATACATCCATATAATCAGGGACAACGACAATACCGCCCGGATGCTGTCCGGTTGTTCTTTTAACGCCAGTACATCCAACGGCTAATCTTTCTATTTCGCAACTTCTCTTATCTGTTATACCTTTATCTTCAAAATATCCTTTAACAAAACCATAAGCTGTTTTATCAGCAACAGTACCAATAGTACCAGCACGATATACGTTATCAACACCGAATAATACTTTTGTATATTCATGAGCTGATGCTTGATTTAAATCTGAGAAGTTTAAGTCGATATCTGGTACTTTATCAGCATTGAAACCTAAGAAGGTAGCAAATGGCATATCTTGTCCATCTTTATACATTGGGTTACCACAATTTGGACATAGTTTATCTGGTAAGTCAAAACCGCTTGAATAAGTAGCACCTAAGCTATTACCTTTATCATCATTAAAGATGCTTGTGCCACATTTTTGGCATCTATAATGAGCTGGCAATGGATTAACTTCCGTAATACCCATCATGGTAGCTACGAAAGATGACCCAACAGATCCACGGGAACCTACTAAATAGCCATCGTCATTAGAGTGTTTTACTAATCTTTGAGCAATTAGGTATATTGGATCAAATCCTCCACCAATGATTCCTCCCAAAGACTTCTTTATTTTCTTTTCTAATGATTCATAATTTAGTTCTCCATCTTCTTCAGTCCATTTTTCTTTAACATAATTACCTACTAATTCTTTAACAGCATCAAAACCAGAAATAACTATATTATGAACATTAGTAAATATTTCTTTTTCTTTTTCTTCATCAGATAATTTAGGATCTACTTTTTCTTCATATATTTTATGAACAATATCACCATATAATTCTTTAGCAATACGTTCTTCAATATTATATGGAAGTGGACTACCGTACCATTCCCCTGCTTTAGTATATACAAGATCAGTAACTACTCTAGGACAGTCCAAATAACTTTTTCCATCATCACTCTTTACTCTTGGAGAAAATGGTATGCCACCAGTATCAATAATTACTTCAATAACATCTACCATATCTAATATTTTGTTTGTATTAGTAACTACTATTTCATATGCTGTATCTGGATCTAAAAAGTTAAAATCATCTAACATTTCTCTAGTAGTTCTAAAGTGTTGTGATGGAATACTTTTAATATTATTCTTAGCTAGTGGGTGTCTTCCACCACCAGGTACTTTTTGATTGACAATTATTTCACGGTATATTTTATCTTCTCTAGTAAAGTGATGAACATCACCAGTAGCAACAATTATCTTACCTGCTTCTTTCGTAGCGCTAATAACTTTTTTAATATGTTCTTTTAATTCTTCAACACTTCCAAAATCGGTAGTTTGAATTAAATGATTATATACTTCCGGAGGTTGTACTTCAACATAGTCATAAAAGTTTATAACATTAGTAAGTTCCTCCCCTTCTTTACTACGTGATTCAAGGAATACTTCTGATTCATAACAGCCACTACCGATAAGCAAACCTTCTCTTAATTCATTAACTTTACTACGAGGTATTCTTGGAGTTTTATATAAATATGTCGTGTTAGCTAAAGAAATCATTTTAAATAAATTCTTTAATCCTTGTTTGTTTAAAGCTATAGCATTAAAATGGAAAGTTCTACCAAACTTATATATTTCATCCATAGATACTAATTTTGTTAAGTCATTTATCGTTTTATAATTTTGACCAATAAGTTTATTTAACATTTTAGCAAATACTTTAGCTGTTCCTTCAGCATCATAATCTGCTCTATGGTGAGCATCTTCTTCCCATGGAATATTATATCTTGCAACAAGGGCTGACAAGTTATGTCTAGCGTATCCTTGATCAATTGTTCTAGATAATTCTAAGGTATCAATAACCGTATTTTCAAATGTTCCGAGATTATATTTTTTCATAGCCATTTCGATAAATGAAATATCAAACTTAGCATTATGAGCAACCATTGGTAAATTACCGGCCCACTCTAAAAATCTTTTAGTAACATTTTCTTCATTATCTTTTCCTTTTACCATATCATCAGTGATACAGGTTAAGGCTGTTATCTTATCAGGAATATGTCTTCCTGGATCAATTAATTCATCAAATCTGTCAACAATTTCATCATTACATATTTTTACGGCACCTATTTCAATCATCTGATCGGCTCCGCCAGCATTAAATCCGGTTGTTTCGGTATCGAATACAACATAAGTAGTACCTTCAAGCGGAGTATCAGTAGGTCTTACGACAATGTTGACAGTATCATCAACTAAAGTTAGTTCTACACCATATAATCCTTTAAAGCAATCTTTGGGATCTTTTCCTTTATTATGTTCAGTTATAAGTGAATATGCTATTGGAAATGCTTGACAGCCATTATGGTCTGTTATAGCTACGCCACGATATCCCATATTAATAGCCTTAGTTACTAACTCACAAGTATGCTTACTTAAGTCTACTTTAGTCAAACCATCCATTTGGCTCATCATCGTATGAGCATGCAATTCTACTCTCTTTACTTCTTCATTATCGACAATTTCTTTTTTAGGTGGAGAATCTACTAATTCAACATCTTTATATCTTGTATTAAAGACTATTTCATTAGCAAATTTATCCATAGCTGCTTTACCATAGAATGTATACCAAGATCCTTCTTTTAGTAACTTTTTTATTAAGCCATATTCATCATCATCTTTAGTAAACATCTTAACATACATACTATCTGTATAGTCAGTTACTTTTAGAGTAATAATTTTATATCCGGATTTAGATTCAAAATAATCAATGCCAAAAATGCATCCTTTAATGTTAATATTATCTACTTCATATATAACATCTTTTATCGGAGTTATTTCACTACTCTTTTTACTACGGAAAAGAGGTTTCTTTTCTTCTTTTTCTTCTTTTTTATCATTAGCTTTGATAATAGGTATTTTAGATGTATTTTCTAGTTCTTCATTTACTTTAGCTTTTATATCATTATCTCCATCAAGCATTAAATCAACATCTACATCTATATCAAATCCATAATGATACATTTTATCAATAATTTCATCTTTTATCTTTAATAAATCAGTACATTCTACTTTGTTAAAAGCAGATATTTTAATAGTACCATCGCTAATAGATACATTTCTATCGGTAAATATATTATATTTCTTTCTATCTAAACTAATATTCTTCATAATATTTAGATAGTATTCTTCTATTTTAGATTCATCAATATTACTTGGTTTTATAGTTAATTTAACGGATTTTGCCGTATTAAAACAAGATATTAATTTATACAAAACATTATTATATACATCAACTGGTAATAAGGATTCTGTCGAAATAACAAATTCTAGATTTTTCTTGTTGTCACTGACAATTACTTTTTCAACATTAGCATTATTAAAGAAAGGTATTAATTCACTTGGTAATTCTATTTCTTTAAATAGTTTTTGTAATTTGTCGGCCATGTTACTCACCTCAATCCTTCTTTTTCTATTCTATCACATTTAAAAATTTATAGATATAATTTTACATCTTTTTAACACAAAAAAAGATAGCTAAAGCTATCTTTTGATTTTACTTGTCTTTTTTACTTGACATTCCTTCAAGGGCTCTTAAAACTTCAACTGGTAATGCAAATACAACAGTATTTGATTGGTCTGATGATAAATCATTAATTGTTGCTAAAGTACGTAAGTGAAGAGCTCCTGGAGTATTACCCATTAGGTTAGCAGCTTCAGCTAAGTTTTTAGCAGCTTCAACTTCTCCTTCAGCTTTAGTAATTACGGCATTCTTTTCTCTTTCAGCTTCAGCTACTTTAGCCATTACTCTTTGCATTTCTTGGGATAATGCAATATCTTTTAATTCTACGTTTTCTACTTTTACTCCCCAAGGATCTGTTGCTTTATCAATTATTTCACAAATTTTTGCAGATATTTTTTCTCTATCTGTTAGTAATTGGTCTAATGTAACTGTACCAACAACATTACGCATAGTTGTCTGAGCAAGTTGGCCTACGGCATAGTTAAAGTTTTCTACTTCGCATAGTGCTTTACCAGCATCAAATACTTTGTAGTAAAGTACAGCATTAATTTTAATAGATACGTTATCACTAGTAATAGCTACTTGTTCAGGAACGTCTACAGCTCTAGTTCTAATATCAATCTTTTTGCAAGATTCAAATATAGGCCAAATAATGTGCCATCCTGGTTCTAGAACTTTAGTATATTTACCTCTTCTAAAAAGAATTCCCCTTTCATATTGGTCTATTTGTCTAATTGACGAAATAGCAATAATTACAAATAAAATTATTAATGTTACTAAACCTTCCATAACATACTCCTTTCTAATTTAAGTATATAGTAATAAACATAAAAAATCAATATAATAAAAGAAGATAAAATTACTTTTTACCTTCTTTAGTATATTTATTAATTTTTTCTATTAAGTCTTCTTTTTTTAGCGGTTTTAACAAGTAATCAGCAAAGCCAAGTTTCTCTGTCTCTTCATTATATTCATAACTGTTATCTTTAGTAAGTAATATAATTGGAGTCTTAAAGTTTCTTAATTCTTTAATCTTACTTAATAATTCTGCACCACTAATTTGAGATAGTTCTTCATCTAACAAAACTAAATCATATTTACCTATTTTTAATTTATCTAAGCATTCTTTACCAGTACTAGCCATATCTAACAATACATTAGTTCCTTTCAATAATTTTTCAATTATTTTAAGCCCTGCTTCAGAATCATCAATAGCTAAAATAGATGTGTTATCAAATACACTATCATACTTGGCTGCCTCGGTAGGCTCTTCTTCGCCTATTTTTTGGTCTAGTATTATTTTTACTTTAGTACCTACGCCATAATCAGATGAAATCATCATAGCTCCGTTCATCATAGTAAGTAATCTATTAGCTTTAGCCAAGGATTTATTGTCAACTTTTATTTTATCGATATCTTCACTTTTGATACCAGTACCAGAGTCTTCAATAGTAAATATTATTCTACATATATCACTTTTAATAATTGTATTTACAGTAAATTCAACGTATCCTTTTTCAGTATATTTAGTACTATTACTTAATACAGTATTTAATACTTCTTTTAAGTTAATAGAGTCTCCATATAAACTTTCTGGTATATCATGATCAATATTTGTTCTAAACTTTAATTCTTTGTTCTTACATATATCAGTATAAACATTTACTAATTGTTTTAGAACATTCTTAATATTGTATTTACTATTATATACTTTTAAATTGCTTGCTTCGACATTCGATACATCTAATATTTCATTAGTCATATTAGTAAATTTAGATGTTAATGCTTTAATATCTCTTGCTCCATCATGCATTTCAGATACATCTTTACTTTCTAGGATTAAGTCTGCATCATCATTTATATCATTAGTAATATTTCTAATATCTTGTGTCATATTGTATAAGAACATTGTTTTTTCTTCATTAGCTGCATCTGATATTTCTTTTGATTTATGTGTTTCTTCAAGCAGTTTAATATCTGGATTTTCGATTGTAAAATACATTATAAATAATACTATAGCATCCATGGTTGTTGATAAGGTCATTGCCGGATTCATTTTTTGAACAAATCCTACAACTCCACTACCAAATATATATATTACCAATGGAATATATCTTTTATCTTTTATTTTCCTAATATTTTTTAAAAGCAATATTATACATATTGTAATGTTAATAAATGCATATGCGAATATCAAATCAACTGCCATGCCATATGAATATACCATTTCTCCATAGCTTAATTCTATTGGTAAGGCCAAGACAGCCATGCAAAGAATAGCAATTAAAGCATATATAAACTTGCCAAATTTTTTATACATTTTATCATATTTTTCTTTACCTTCTGATACGTAATAAACATAAATACTAAATGTCGTAGCAAAGAAAATAAAATACATTAAATATGCTCTGTTGACGGCAATTGTTATTGGTGAATATTCGGGCAAATATTTAATAGTTAGTGTACAACCCATTTCAAATAATAAGCCAACAAAATTTGATAAAAGCAAAAACTTATATAATCGTAATTCTAAAGTTTTAAGATGCTCCTTGCTTGTAAAATACAATATCAATATAAATATAAAAATTGCACTCATGCATACTAGTGAAAAACTGTTTACCATCATATCACTCCTACTATACAAATTATACAAAAATATTAATGCAATGTCAAATAAAAAGAGCATATTCTAATTATGCTCTTTGCTTATTTTCTTTACTTTCTTTTTTGATTTTTTATCTTCATGTTTATAATCATATACTTTTTCTAATCCTTCTGCTTTTAATGCTAGTATATCTCTCTTTGCACTATCAGAAACTGGATATTTTTCTTTATGATCGTGTATTCTAAAATACAATATGTTTTGCATGCCATTTCCAAATTCAGCAATACATCTTTGCATAGCACTATTCAAAACTTTATCTGGGTTGAATGTAGTTCCATATTGTGGTACTATGTGTGCTACATATATGTAAGCGTCATTTTGTTCAATACAAACGACTTCACATGACATAATCTTTTTTGTGTCTTTTAAAATTTCATCAGCTATTCTATAGCACGGAATTGATGCGTCTGTATTGTATCTTCCCTTCATGCTTACATTTCCTTTTTCATCAAGAAAACCATAATTTTTCATATCTCCCCAAACTATGCCAAATGCGTCCTTAATATAAAAATCTTTTGTTTCCTCTTCATCATGACTATATTCTTTCATGTTACAATCTGAGTTTGCCACAATTCTTCCATGTTCTAATGGATTACAATATGTGCCATCTCGTCTAAGTACCCTTATATCGACAAAATCGTATGGTTCCATGCCAACAGGTTCTTTTCTACCAATTCTGTATGGAGCCTCATTAAAATATGCCCTGAATAGTTTTATAAAAATACTTCCATGTTCGCAATCTGCTCCTGCAGTAGAGGCTTTAGCAATAGACATCGGTGTATGTGTTATATTTACCCCACATTTTGCATCTTTATAAAATCTATTAATAAACTTTTCTTCACCAGCGCTTAACTGTTCGCCAGCTACGAAATTAAATAATGCATCCGGTAATTTCTTTATTCCATACTTGTCCCCATAATAATAATCAAATACGCTAACTAGCCAAGTTGTTGTTGTTGCAATATTTACTTGTGCCTTATGTATTTTTGAACCAACTAGGAAATATTCAGGCGTATCAATTGGATCGAGTATGACTTTACCACCAAGTATTAAATTATCAGATAGTGTTGATAACAAATAACTATTTGAATATGATGGTATATTAGAATATGTTGTGTAATTTTTAAGTGATGGCAATCCAGATACTTCTGGGTCATGATATCTTCCCATAGTTATATAATGTTTATTTACATGAACGATTCCTTTTGGGTAGCCTTTCTTGGTTGTTCCACTGGAATATGTTGTAGTAAACGCATCATCTAAACCACATTTTTCATGTACTTGGCCAGAATAGTTCTTTCCACTTTCTATAAAATCATCATATTTTGTATAATCACTGACGATATCACTTCTATTATCATAGAATCTATTTAGTATATCTTCATATTGGTTGTTTTCTGGTAATGATCTTCTATGCGATACTGTAACAATCTTATGATCTTGTACTTTAGACAATACTTTTGATAATTTATCAAGTTTATTGTCTTGAATAAAAATGATATTGGAATTAGCATTATTTATTATAGTTTCAATATATTCCCCATTAAATTTTTCTGAAATGAAGTTTATGTTTGCACCGATAATGCTAGCTGCTCCAAGCAAATAAACAGACTCTGGTATTCTATCAATGCATACGATAAATTCGTCGCCTTTTTTCATACCATTTGCCTTCATTGCTTTAGCCAAATTAATTGATTCTTCAAAAAATGTCTTGTATGTTATATTTTTCCCAAAATAGTATAAAATAGCTCTGTCTAATTCACCATTGTGTCTTTCATAGATTTCATCTATCCATGAATGGTTTCTGTTTTCATAAATATCTTTTTTTACTTGTTCTCTTGTTAATACTTTCATTATATCTCGTGTCTCCCCCATTGTTAGCATATTATGCTTATAGATATATTATAGCACATAAAAATTAAAAAGAAAGAACAGTTTACACTATTCTTTACTTATTTTTTATTATTGCATTCAATTGCTACGACTGGTACAAGCATTTCTTCCTTAGTTATGCCACTATGATCTGCTAAATGTTTTTTTATTTTACCTGTTCCGTGATATCTAATGCTTAAATCTGAATTCATAATTAATATATAATCTCCAAGATAATCTTCAATTGTTTTATGAATGTTACCGTGTCCTAACAAACCAGTTTTTAAAAATTGTTTTTTTGTATACATTTTGTACTTTCCATGGAATTGCTTTTCTATTGCATTTTTGAATTTTGTTTTCATACCGTTCTTTATGAAAAAACTAATAAATCTGGACTCAATAGTTGGTGGCATCAACAAGCACTCATTAATTTCGGGTATTTCATCTATATATACTTCTTTTAAATCTATTGCCCCATGATCCGATGAAATAATTATAATTGTATTGGTTAATTTTTTTGATAATTTATTAATGTTATCATCAATATTTTTTAGTGCTTTTTTTATTGCTAAATTATTAGTGCCATTTTCATGAATAGTTTTATCTGTATTATCCCAATATGCAGATATAAGATTCTTTCCTTTCCCGCTACATATTGTTTCTATTTTATGACATAATTCTTCAAATGTTTTGGAACCGCCTTCTGCAAATTTGGGAAAACATTGATGAATTCTGACATCACTATTAGCCTTACTAATTTTCTCGTAAATTGTTTCATATCTTAGATCTTCATCTGGTGGATTATTGATTATTTTTTTTCTTGTATAATAGTCGACACCCGTAAACAATTCGATTATATGATTATATTTCTTCACGTATGGCATCCATCCTATCCAACCACTTTCTAATGGTGACAAGCATGAATGAAATGCAGTTGTAGCAGCTACTGTTGTGGATGGAAAAACAGTGGTTACATTAGTTAATAAATTTTTTCTTATAATTGAGTCTTTATCTAAATTTTTTTCAACAATATTTTTACCCACACAATCCAAAATAATAAATACAACATTTTGATATTTCTTTTTTAGAACATTATCTAGTTCGATTAAAGATTTATAATTTGACTTGACATTATAATATTTCATTATTGATGAACTTACTGATAAAATACTTCGATTATAATCTGGTAGTTGGATATTTTTATTCATATATGTCCCCCTGATTTTTATTTAAACCTTTCCATAATCAAACCATCTATACGTGTCGTTTTAATACCAGAAAGTTCTTTTTCAACATCGCTAATACAATGCTTGCCATAGCACCCAGCTATTTTTGCTTTTGTTATATTTAGACTGTTTAAATCATTTTTATTTAAAACTTTACCTTGTGAGTGATATGTCAATATAACTTTTTTGATTCTATTATATTTTAAAAAACTATATGTATATCTTGCAAAGCTATCAGGGCTTTCAAATAAAATTATATCTTGCTTTGATTTTTTTAGTAATTTTATCATTTTTTGTTCATACGCAATATAAGTATTCAAATATTCAATATCACTTGCTAGAAAATTAGCGTGACGAATAATTGGATAAAAAGGATGGACTACAATAACAGGATTATCATCAGTTGGTAAATCAATGATATCTTCTTTTATTTTCTTATATAATTCTAAGTATTCACCACACTCAAATTTGTTGATTGAATCATAATTCTTATCACTAAATACTTCTGGAATACAATTATTTAAGTCAAATACTTGTGGTATCATCATTTTATTTATAGTATGTTCAAAATTAAGGTATTTTTTTTCTTGAAATATTTTTTTCCTTAGTTCATTTAGTTCTGTTAAGTTATCTTGCATTTTGTTTTCACATCTTTCTTTTTCTTATTTTTCCTTTGCATATTACTTGATTTATTTCATAATCTTTATCCAATATTAACATATCAGCATCGTATTCTTCTTCAATTTTACCCTTATTATTTAATAGTAATAAATTAGCAGGATTAGTTGTAGCAAATGAAATGGCCTTTTCTAATGGATAATTGTAATTAATTATTAGTTCTTTGACAAGATTGTGTAATCCTGACATGTTTGAAACGCTCATTCCTTTACAAATGCCATCTTCCCATATTGGACAAGAGCCGTTAGCGTCAGATGATATAGTAATTTTTGAATCATCGCCCTTATTTATCATATAATTAATTTTTTCGGCGGTTTCCTTGCTACTTTTGTTTGTTGTAACATCAACATAGCTCCCCATCTTCATAAGCTTTATGGCATTTTCCATAATAGCACTTGTCTTGGTTACGTGCGTAGGAAATATATTTCTTGCTGGAATATTGGTATTTTCTATTATTTTTAACAAATCCTGGATATCACCTTTACCATATCCAACATGAATATTTACAATTCCAGGCTTTTTAGCTATAAGACCAGCAACACGACTTTCAGATATCATCTTTACTAAATCATCGTAATTAGGATTATAACAACGATGATCAGAAATAGCAGTTTTTATGCCTATTATTTCATTAACAAAGGTAATATCTTTTTGTATCCTACCAGTTATGGTTGGTGATGGGAATTCATACCCTCCAGTAAGACAAAATGCAGTAATTCCTTCTTCGTTTAAGGCTTTGGTTTTAGCTACCAAATTATCAACTGTTTTAGTGACTGTATCAGTTCCTAAAACACCAATGACTGTAGTAACACCATATTTCAATATATCATCAATATCTATTTCACTTATTCTAGATGCAAATCCATCCTCGCCACCGCCACCAACTATATGAACGTGATTGTCTATATAAGCCGGAATAATCTTTTGATTTTTTGCATCTAATACTACAATATCGTCATTATTAAATATTTTTTTTAGTAATCTATAATCAATATCGCCAATTTTAGCAATTTTGTCATGAATACATAATATGTCAACATTTGTGCCATATAATTCTGCATTTTGAATTAATAGCATAGCTATCACCTACATTCTAATCCAGTATCTACATGTTACTTTGTTATCATGTTCTATTTTATCTTCTAATTCTCCTTTGTTATTCTCAATAACCTTTTTTGATCCAATATTATCTTCAGAACAAGTTACTAGTACATCATTAATTCCCTTGGCTTTGGCTTCTTTTAAAAGTAACTTTAGAATTCTTGTACCATATCCTTTTTTTCTTTCGCTTGGTACCACGCTATATCCTATATGACCGCCAAACTTTACTAAATAATCATTTAGTTCGTGTCTTAATGATCCAAGTCCAACAATTTGACCATCTTTGGTAACAGCAACATAGCATGTATATGGTACATAATTAGGATTATCCATAATACCTTTAGCATAATTGTCTAATCCACTTATTAATTTATCATAATCTTCAAATTCTTTAATAAAGAATGCTCCATTATAATCTTCTTTATTATTGTCATATTCTTTTTTAATTCTATAAATTTCTTCTTTATGTTTTAAACCTATTTGTTCTAAACTAATTCTTTTCATTATATTTCCTCTCCTTTAAACCGAAAAATCTTTCTGGATTTTTTGACAAAATCCTACGTTTTTCTTCTCCTTGAAAATATTTTGACAACCTCTCAACTGCCCCATAATCTATATTATTATTGTAATCGATATTCCAACTATAATCAATATCAAACATTATTTTATCGATTGGTAGTTCATTTCTAATGATATCTAAATATTCCATATCTATTTTATCTACCCATCTTTGTCTTTCATTGGATATTTTTAAATCAGGGCCTATTCCCACTACTAAATTATCATATTTGTATACCAGTTTAAACGTTTTCAAATCATTTCTACAGCCATGTGTAAGATATCCTTTTAAATCATTTTCTATAAAGAACATTGCCCAATCATATGGATTATTCTTACGTCTAATATGTTCAATTGGTGTTCTAGGATTTTCACAATAATCGGTATGAACAATTATTGGTAAATCTAATTGTCTTAATACTTTAATAATGTCCTTTCCTATGTCTTTTGGGCCTATTCCACAGGCTACTCCGTGTATTTTTAGAGCAACAGGGTTATAATGGTCTTTTAATGAAACAATATATTCAGGCGTATCTAATATTGGATGAATTAATGGAATGAATTTAAGTTTTTCTTTTCCGTTATTTGAAGATATTACCTTTGCTATATATTCATTTACTTTAGCATACGGGTTCTTCATTTCCTTTAGTCCATCTTCAGAATTAAAATGTATATTCATATTTTCATCCATTTGCCAAATAAAATAACGTTTATCTGGGCTGGCCGGAATTACTTGTCCCGGAACAGGCATTAAGAAGGCTATGTCAATTCCTTGACTTTCCATTAATTGCTTATATTCATCGATATTAGCATCGCGCCAATAATAGTCTTTCCCTATATGACTATGACAATCTATAATCAATTCTTTTTTCATACAACCACCTTTTAAATAACACTTTAATAATTACTGATAAACATCCTCTCCGTTGTGTCTTAGGCATATTTCCATATTTCTTATATCTTTACTTTTCATTACCCACATTAAGAATCTTTCAATTCCCATTCCAAAGCCAGCAGTTTGAATTGGGAAATGTTTTTTCATTTCAATATACCATTTATAATCGTTTGGATCTACCTCATGTCTTTTTATAGCTTTTAATAATGTTTCATCGTTAGTATGTCTCTCACCACAGCCAACTGTTTCTCCAATACCCATTAGTAGATCTGCATTTCTAGTAGTTCCTTTTATTTTATTATCCAATTGTTGATAAAAAGGTACTGCTAAATCATCATAATTGGTAATCCAGACTATTCCACCATATAACTTAATTAGTTCCTTTTCTGCTTCTCGCGTTATATTTCTCCAGCCATCTTCATATTTAATGTATTTATCAATTGTTTTAGGATGGAGTTTTTTTAGTTCTTTTTCTGCTTCATCAAAAGTAATTTTGGGGAATGCTTTTTTATAGTTTGCTATATATTCAATATGTGAGATATCGCCAACAGCCTTTTTCAATTCATTTCCTAAGTTTTTAATTATTTTTTTTGATAGATATTTAATGTATTCATCTACTAGTTTCATAACATCTTCTAGTTTTCCAGGTATTTCTGCTTCGCTATGATAAAATTGGCATAAATGGCGTTCATCGGCTTTCTCGCCTCTGAATGATGGCATAATATAGTAAACTCCCTTATCATTTAATCTACAGCCATATTCTAACATAAATTGCATTGAATCTGCTAAATACATTTTAATGTTTTGAATTTCAATTTTTACTGGAGAAGAATCGCTTCCTCTACCCATTGGACTCGATATAGATCCCGTCGTAACAGGTAGATGCATTGTAATAATTCCTTTCTTTTCATAGAATTTCATTGTTTCATAAGATACTAAATTCTGTAACTTGACTAGAACTTTGTACCACGGATTGCTTAGCACCTCCATGTAGTGCTTTTCAGGTTTTTTCCAACTATTGGGTTCTTTTAACATTTTTTCACTCCTTCTTTCTATTATTTTTTATTAAATTCTTTTATTCTTCTTTTAGCATAACTTGTCTTTGCTATATCCATCCAGTCTTCCCTAGGCCCATACGATAATGGATCTGTAATTATTTTTACCCTATCTTTATTATGTAATGTATAGGTTATTGGTACATATTCATCATTGACAACGGCTGCAACCATTGTGTTACCAATATCTGTATGGATCTTGTAAGCAAAATCAATGGGTGTTGATCCTTTGGGTAATTCAATAATAACCCCTTTTGTCGTATACACATATACTTTGTCTGAAAATAGTTCATTTTTAACCTGTGTTACAAATTCTTTGTTATCACCAAACATAGCATTTATTTCAGTTAGTGATTTAAAGAATTGATATTTACCTTTTAAGTCTTCTTGCATTACTCTTCTAGCTTCTCCTTTATTGATATCCCAATAAGCAGTTAATCCAAACGAGGCTATTTTATCCATATCGAATGTTCTTATTTGGGTTTGGATTAGTCTATTTCCAGGTCCAAAAACAGTTGTATGAAGAGATGAATACATATTTGTTTTAGGATTAGTAATATAATCTTTGAATTTTTCATTTATTGGATGATATTCTTTATGCACTAAATATAACACTTGATAACAATCTTTAATTTCATCAACCATTATTTTAAGTGATAATAGATCATGAATATCAGATAATTTGTTACCTTCTGATAGTCTTTTATAAATACCATAAATATTTTTAGTTCTGATTTTAATTTCATTAGGAATATTTTCAGCATCTAAAATTCTTTTTATTTTTAACATCATTTCTGTTAAACATTCATTGCTATCTTTTTCTATTTTATTTTTGATATTGGATATTTCTTCATATTTATCTGATTTTAGATATCTTAGTGATAAATCCTCTAATTCACTCTTTATACGATATGCACCAATATAATAAGCTAGCGGAACAAAAATTTCCATAGTTTCAAGTGCATTCTCTTTTTGTTTAAATACTGTTTTATATTCAAGAGTTCGCATATTATGAAGTCTATCGGCTAATTTTACAATAATTATTCTAACATCATCTGTAATACTTGTAATAATTTTTCTTGTGTTAGCTAAGTTTTGTTCTTCTTTAGTAGAAAAATTCATTTTTGATAATTTAGTGACGCCATCAACTAGATTGGCAATTTCTTTATTAAAAAGGTCTGCAATCTCTTCTTTCGTTGTATTTGTATCTTCCAAGGTATCATGTAAAAGTCCCGCACATATTGTATCTCTATCGGCATGCATCTCAGCTAAAATATATGCTACCTCTAATGGATGTGTAATATATGGTTCGCCACTTTGACGGTACTGCCCTTTATGTAGCATATCAGCATACTCATACACTCTTTTAATAATATCTACTTCTTCAGGATTATATTCCTTAATAAGTTCAAGCAATTTTTCAATAGTCATAAAATCACCTCCATAATAACAGAAAACGGCACCCAACTGTTTTACAGTTGAATGCCGTTATTATCTACGATCATGTTTAGGCATGAGCAAATAATGTCTGCGTTGCAGATGCAT
>JAEEZV010000033.1 GCA_016291995.1 Caryophanales bacterium | reverse complement strand
GCCGATATTGTCGCAGCCTTACATGCTCCTGAAACAGATGCCCCACAAGATGATTCCGTACCGTCTCCAATACAATTAATTATCCTAAAACATCGTAATGGACCAACGGCTACGATCGATATGTTATTCAAAAAGAGAACTTCAACTTTCTTATCATTAAAAAGGGATGGTGAGTGATGAAAAGAAAATGGACTTTCGGCATGATTTTTGTCGTAACAGTGTCTATTTTAAGTGTCTTTCTATTTGGCTTTAAATTAGTATCCAATAAAATTCCTGAAGCAGTATACAATGTGTATATTGATGGGGAGAGAATAGGAACAGTTAAATCCAAAGAAGATTTTGATAATTATATTAATAAACAAGAAGAAGTTTTAAAAGAAAAATATAATGTAAGTAAAATATATACTCCAAAAGGTGTTGAAATTAAAAAGCATATTACTTACAATCCAAAAATAAATACTAACGAAGAAATATATAAATTACTTGTAAAAGAACAAAGTTTTACCGTTAAAGGAATTGTTATCGACATTGAAAAAGAAGTCGAAGAAGAACAAACTGAAGAGAATAAAGATAAAGAAAAGAAAACTGAAACAATAACCATTAATGTTACAAGTAAAGATATCTTTGATGAAGCAATTGTTAGTATTATTAAAGCCTTCTTAGATGAAAAACAATACAATGCATTTATGGAAAGTAGTCAAGCACCTATTATAGATACTGGAGAATTAGTCGAAGATATCTATATTAAAGAAGATATTACTTATCGTGAAGCGTATATTCCTACTAGTGAAAAAATCTTTAATGATACAAGAGAACTTACAAAATATTTAATGTATAGTACAACTGAAGAACAGGAAACATATGTCGTTAAAGAAGGCGATACAATTGAAACTATCGCTGAAAATAATAAGTTAAATGTCAATGAATTCTTGATAGCTAATCCAGAATTTACTAGTGCTAATAATTTATTATATGAATCACAAAAAGTAATTGTTGGATTGATAAATCCAGTACTAGATATTGTCGTAGAAAAACACTCTGTTCAAGAAGAAGTATCTTCATATTCAACAGAAATTAAATATGATAGCAATCTTGTAATAGGTTATTCTTATACTGAAAGAGAAGGGGAAGATGGTTTAGATAAAGTAACTAGAAAGTATCAGTATATTAATGGTACTTTGGCTGATGTTGCCTTAGTTTCAAGTGAAGAAATAAAACCATCAGTTAGTAAAATAGTAGTTAAAGGTGACAGATATATCCCATATGTAGCAGACTTATCATATTGGGGCTGGCCTACAAATAGACCATACTCTATTACTAGTGGCTATGGTTGGAGATGGGGATCATTCCACCGTGGTATCGATATTTACGTAGGACATGGTTCAGCGGTATATGCTGCCAATAATGGAACCGTTTTAGATGTCGGTAGAGGCTGTGTCAGAGGAAATACTAGTTGTAATAGTGGTCGTGGAAACTATATTATTATAAATCATAACATTAGCAACTATTATACTCAATACATGCATTTAAATAGCGTTAATGTTATTCCTGGTCAAACCGTATCTCGTGGTCAAAAAATAGGTACTATGGGTAACACTGGTGATGTTTATCCAAGACCAGCATATGGTTCTAGTTCCCTTGCCGGAACCCACTTACACTTTGAGGTATGGAAAGGAGTTCCGTATATTGGTTCGCATATGAACCCATATAACATTTACTAATGAAAGTAATTGTTCTATCTAGCGGTAGTAAAGGGAATACCACATATATTGAAACAAAAGAATCAAAAATCCTTATCGATGCAGGCAATACGAGTAAATATATCGTATCTAAATTATTTGAATTAGAAATAAATCCTAAAGAAATAGATGCAATTTTAATTACTCATACTCATAGCGATCATATTAAAGGATTAGAATCCTTAATAAAAAAAGTACCAGCACGTATCTATATGACTGAAAAGATGTATCCATATCTTAAATTCGTTGAAAATTATGAATTTATTACTTCAAAATCTTTTATGATTAAGGACATTAAAGTAGATGTAATTAAAACATCTCATGATACTGAAGATTCTGTTGGATATATCATAACTAATGATGATAAAAGCGTCGTATATATTACCGATACTGGTTATATTAATCAAAAATATGATGAAATACTATCTAATAGAGGTATTTATATTCTAGAAAGTAATCATGATATTGAAATGCTAAATAATGGCAGCTATCCATTTGCCTTAAGAAAGAGAATTCTTTCTGATAAAGGACACTTATCAAATTATGACTCATCTGCTTATTTAGCTAAGTTTATGGGTCCTAAAACAAAGAAAATAGTCTTAGCTCACTTATCCGAAGAGAATAATACTCCTGAACTAGCACTAAGTACGCTAAAGGAAAGACTAAAAAGTGAAAAAATAAACTTTAAAAATATTATTATTGCTAAGCAAAATGAAGAAACTGAACTAATTGAAATTTAGTTCAGTTTTTATAAGCCTTAGCGGTCCTAAAGCACCTAAAAACTTGCTTTTTTTGCGATATTATGGTATTGTATATGGTGAACCGAAAAAGGACCAAAAACATAAAATATACAAGGAGGTACCTATGCCTAAAATTAAGATTGAAGGTAATCATCAGTTGTCTGGTACAATTGATGTAGGTGGAGCTAAAAATAGTGCGGTAGCATTGATACCGGCAGCTATTCTATGTGATGAAACAGTCACAATTAGTAATGTTCCAAATATCACCGATGTCGATGATTTGGAAAGAATACTAATACATTTAAATGCAAAAATTAATCGTGGAGAAAATAAAGTAGAAATTAGTTCAGAAAATATTATAAATAAAGAAATAAATGAAGATTTATCTAAGAAATTACGTGCTTCATACTATTTCATGGGTGCATTGTTAGGAAAATTTGGTAAAGTTGAAATGTATTTTCCAGGAGGATGTGCTATTGGTGCTAGACCAATAAACCTACATTTAAAAGGTTTTGAATTATTAGGTGCAACCATTACTGAAGAAGAGAATCATTTTACTATCGAAGCCGAACAGTTAAAAGGAAATAATATTTATCTAGATTTCCCTAGTGTTGGTGCTACAATCAATATTATGCTTGCAGCCGTTAAAGCTAAAGGTAAAACTATTATTGAAAATGCTGCTAAAGAACCAGAAATAGTAAATGTTGCCACATTCTTAAATAACATGGGAGCAAAAATTAAAGGTGCTGGTACCAGTACAATTAAAATTACTGGAGTTAAATACTTACATAGTTGTTTCCATGAAGTAATTCCTGATCGTATCGAAGCTGGAACATATCTAATTATTGCTTCATTGATCGGAAAAGACTTAACTATATCAAATATAATACCAAATCATTTAGAGGCCTTAATAGCCAAATTAAATGAGTGTGGCGTTGAGATGGAACAAGGTATAGATTATATTAGAGTATTAGAACCTAAAGAATATAAAGCAACAAGTATAAAAACATTAGTTTATCCTGGATTCCCAACAGATTTACAACAAATAATGGCTACATTCTTAACCCAATGTAAGGGTAGAAGTGTTATCGAAGAAACCATTTATGAAAATAGATTCTTAAATCTATTTGAACTAAATAAAATGGGTGCCGATACTAAAGTATTAGCTAATAATCAAAAAGCTATCATTAAAGGTAAAACTAAATTAATTGGTACTGAAGTTAATTCAACCGATCTAAGAGGCGGTGCCTCATTATTGGTGGCAGCTCTTATCGCTGAAGGCACAACAACTATCGATAATATTGGTTATATTTTAAGAGGATATGATAAAATAGTTGAAAAACTATCATCTGTAGGTGCTAAAATAGAGATAATATAATATTATTAAGTAGTGATACTATGAAAAAAATAATATTTATATTATCTCTTTTTCTTATCTGTTATGCTTGTTATTTTATCTATAATAAAACTAAAGATAATAGATACTATATCTTGTCGGTAGGTGATGAACTAGCTATAAATACTTGCTTGGATACTAAATTGAATATAAAAGAACATAATACTCATTTTATTAGTAATGATTATAGACTAATCGATTTATTAAATATTGTCACCTATAATGAAGAATCAATTCATGAATTATTAAGTCTATCTGATATTTTAATTATATCTATTGGAACAAATGAAATTAATTATAAATTAAATAACGATACTTATGAAATATATACTTATTTAAATAACATGATTAATAATTATAGAAAATTATTAGATATTATCTCTCGATACGATTATAAAAAAGTATATATCATTGGTATTAATAATAATTTAAATAATAAAGAAGACTTATTTATATACTTAAATTATAAACTGAAGAAACTATCTAATAGTTATAACTATACATATATTGATAGTAATATTAAAATATGTAAAAAATAGTTGAAAAATCATAAAAATGTTGTTATAATATTAAAAGTATTTATTACTATGACTTGTATTAGTCATGGCGAAAGGAGAAAAATATGAAAAAGAATATTCATCCAGAATATGTTGAAGCAACAGTTACATGTGCTTGCGGAAACACATTTAAAACTAAATCTACTAAAAAAGAAATCAATGTAGAAGTATGTTCAGCTTGTCATCCTTTCTATACTGGAACTCAAAATAATAACACAAGAAGAGGACAAGTAGATAAATTTAATAAAAAATATGGATTTACAAAAGAAGCCAAATAATAATTATATGGCTTTTTTTTGTCAAAATAATGTCAAAGTAATCTAAAATATTGACTTTAAATAATATATATCATAAGATTTAAATAGATAATTATAAGGAGGAATGGTATTTTATGTTAATAGGTATAACAAATGATCATCGTGGTGTAAAAGTTAAAAATTTTTTGACAGAATATTTAACTTTATTAGGTTATAATGTTATTGATTATGGAACAGATTCAGAAGAACCTGTCGATTTTCCAGATTATGCTAAAAAATTAGGAATAGCTATTCAAAATAAAGAAGTTAATTTAGGTATTGCTATCTGTGGAACGGGTATTGGTATGAGTATTGCTTTAAATAAAATGAAAGGTATATATTGTGCAAAAGTATCTACCGTTAGTGAAGCTACATTATCAAAAGCTCATAATGATGCTAATGTCATAGCAATTTCTGAAGAAATGGATAAAGAATTAATCAAAGAAGTAATTAAGACATTTATTGAAACACCATTTACTAATATTGATAGATATAAGAATAGAAATGATAAAATTAAGGAAATAGAAAACAATGTATAATTTAATAATATATATTGTTATTATGGCTATCGTAGTTTGGACAATGGATGGAGTAAATCTCAATCGTATTTTCAAACAAAATAAAGTAAATCAAGCTAGAATAATGTATATTATGATTGTATTTAGTCTAACATATTTAGTATCTAGTTTCATTATTGCATTTTTAGGTAGTTTAAAATAAGGAAGTAAAGAAGTATTATTGAAAAGAGGGTATATGAAAAAAATCATAATCTTTATAATACTATTAATTTTTATTCCTTTTTTTATTGTCCTAATAATGGGGAACAATTATAAAGAAATAGAACTTAATTATATCAATGTTAAATATATTAGAGTAAAAAGATTAAAAACAGGAATTATTGAAAATATTCCCTTAGAAGAGTATATCGTAGGGGTTTTAGCAGGTGAAATGCCTATAGATTTTGATTTAGAAGCCTTAAAAGCTCAGGCGGTAGCATCTCGTAGTTATGCTCTTAAAAGAATGGAATATAATGCTAATTTAGATTATGATGTCGTAGATAGCATTCAAAATCAAGTTTATTTAGATAATAACTATCTAAAAGAAGCTTGGGGTATTAATTATCTTAAAAACATTAATAAATTAAGAAAAGCCGTCAATGAGACACTAGATGAATATCTTGAATATGATGGTAGGGTAGCTGATACCTTATTTTTCTCTACTAGTAATGGTTATACCGAATCTAGTAGCCTTATTTTTGGCTTTGATGCTCCCTATCTAGAAAGTGTTGAAAGCCCCTGGGATAAAGAAGAATCTAGCGCCTTTTATTCCAGTAAAATAATAACTTTAAAAGATTTTTATAATTTGCTAGATCTTCCATACAATAAAAATTTAAATATTGAAATAGAAAAAAGAAGTAGTACTAATCGTATACTTCTTTTAAAAATCAATAATACTAGTTTCAAAGGAACCGATATCTATAATAAACTAGGTTTAAGATCTACAGACTTTGATATCATCCTCCTAGGTGATAGTGTCAAAATTAATACCATTGGATATGGTCATGGGGTAGGTATGAGTCAGTACGGTGCCTTAGGTATGGCTAAATCAGGATATACTTATAAAGAAATATTAGATCATTATTATCATAATACTATATTAAAAAAACGTATATAAATTTCTTTTTTGTTAAAAATGTAATTAGGTGAAAGAAATGAAAAGAAATTTAAAACTATTTGCAGTTCCTATTATTTATACGATAGCATTATTCTTATTTGGAATAAGTATTTTTTACGTCGGTAAAATTGCTAAACTTAATAAAACAAATATAGAAAATACTAATTATGTTAGTTATGAATTAGTAACCGATAATGAATATGTTCCGGTCGTATATGCCCCTCCAACTATTATGAAACCATATCTAATGGATACAGTTACTATTAGTCATCCCTTTTATAATTATGAGGATGAATCATCTAATCAAGAAAAATCTCTAATCTTTTATGAGAACACCTATATTCAAAACTCTGGTGTAGACTATACAAATAAAGAAATATTTGATGTTTTCTCTGTATTAGATGGTACTGTTATCGATGTAACAGAGAATGATATTCTAGGTAAGACTATTAAAATAAGACATAATAATGAATTAGTAAGTACTTATGAATGCTTATCAGAAGTAAATGTTAAAATAGATGATACCGTTATGCGTGGCGAACGTATTGGTAAAAGTGGTACATCCAATATGTATCCAGAAAATAGTAATCTTCATTTTGAATTATCTTATTCTGGTAAAAATATTGATCCAGAACTTAGTTATAATAAAACAATAGATGAATTATAGGTATAAGCCCCTTTAGAATTAATATAATTTACTAAAGGGGTAATTAACTTGAATAAAAATATAATTAAAAGAGTAAATGATATATCAGATTATATCATTAATACAAAAAATACTATCAGAGATACTGCTAAAATATTTAAAGTAAGTAAAAGTACTGTTCATAAAGATTTAAAAGAAAGATTATATCTAATTGATAGAAAGAAATATGTAAATATTAAAAAAATTATGGATGAACATATTGCAACAAGACATATTAAAGGTGGCGAATCAACTAGATTATTATTTTTGAAAAAAAGAGACTATAAATAATCCCGAATATGTGATAAAATAAGTAAAAGAGGGTGATATTATGTTTAATAAAGATATCGGCATTGATTTAGGTACCACAAACGTTTTAATCTATATTAAAGGACAAGGAATAGTCCTAAATGAACCTAGTGTCGTAGCTATTGATACAGATACTAAAAGACCATTAGCAGTTGGTACCGAAGCAAAAGAAATGTTAGGTAGAACACCCAGTAAAGTAAGTGCTATTAAACCTATGAAAGATGGTGTAATAGCTGACTTTGAAACAACTGAAATAATGCTTAATTATTTTATCAAGAAAGTAAATGGTAAAAGTTTCTTTCAAAGACCAAGAATATTAATATGTTGTCCATCTAATATTACGCAAGTAGAAAAAAATGCCATCAAAGAGGCCGCTGAAAGAACTGGTGCTAAAAGAGTATTTTTGGAAGTAGAACCTAAAGTAGCTGCCATTGGCGCTGGTATGGATATATCAAAACCATCCGGTAATATGATAATAGATATTGGTGGTGGCACTACCGATATTGCTATCTTATCATTAGGTGGAATAGTCGAAAGTTCATCAATAAGAGTAGCAGGTAATGCCTTCGATAATGATATCATTAAATATATTAAAGATAAATATAAATTATTGGTAGGGGAACGTACCGCCGAAGAAATAAAAATAACTATCGGTACAGTATATCCCGGTAGTAAAAACGAAAAAATGGAAGTACGTGGTAGAGATCTAGTAACTGGTCTTCCGCATACAATTAATTTAACCAGTGAAGAAGTTGAAGAAGCTCTTAGAGAAAGTGTTTATACAATTATTCATGCTGCCAAAGGAATTCTTGAAGAAACTCCTCCAGAATTATCTGCTGATATTATCGACAAAGGTATCGTTTTAACCGGCGGAGGATCTTTAGTAGATGGTTTTAGCACACTTTTGGCATCTGAATTGAAAGTACCAGTATTCACTGCCGAAAGCCCACTAACATGTGTTGCCGAAGGTACTGGTGTCATGCTAGATCATATGGAAATGATAGATAAATAAAAGTAATGGCTATTTAATAAAACCATTACTTTTTAATTTATTAATAATTTTTTCTTTACTAACGTCACCAGATATTCTATTGGCCGTTGTCTTTTCTTCACCATTAGTAATAAATACTGTCGTAGGAGTTCCGTCAATACTAAATAACTTATTGAATGCTTCAGAATCTTCTCCTTTTAACATATCGGTATCAACATAATATATCTTTAATTTGTATTCTTTAGCTACCGCTCTTAATTTTGGCTTAAATGCTATACAATGTGAACAATCTGTCTTACTAATAAGAAGAACAAAATCTTTCTTATCATCTAACATTTTTTGTACATTCTTATAATTTGATTCTACAAGATAACTTCCTACATAATACTTATTAGCAATTAATGCTCCAATTAATACAATAACACATACTATTGCTAATATCAAAGCTCTTTTTTTTGCTTTCATTTTCATCACCAATGAGTATAATACCATATTTTTCATTTATTTACAATATTCTTCCAAAGTTAAATTATTAAAATAAAGATAACTAGCCATAT
>JAEEZV010000032.1 GCA_016291995.1 Caryophanales bacterium | reverse complement strand
TAGAAGAATTAGCAAATGATAATGGTGGATATGTAATTGATTATAAAACACCAGAAGCTGATAATTATAAATATGTTGGTAATGGATATGTTAATATGGATTATCCAGAAGGTAAATATGATATACTATTTACTTATAAAGGAAAGTTAGCATATTTCATTAATATTAATTTAACAAAAGAACCAACTGAATAACAAATAAGCTCCAGTTTTGGAGCTTTTAAAATGCTCGGAAGATTAAGATATTACGATGTTTATTTTCTATAACCCCCCTGTAATTCTTTCATTTGTTTTTTGAAATATAAAAGATAAAAATTTAATTATTTTCAAATTTCAAAGTTCATAAAATAATAGTAATAAAATCCTGTCAAGCCCTTATTTTATAAAGGATTAAACCTCCTTTCTTTTTTTATATCAGTCTTTTTAGCTATAACCCCCTTAGGCAAATGGCCGCACAAGCAAATTTAGCTAATAAGAAGTAATTAAAAGACTAGTAAAAAAATAGGCTTACATGTTATAATAAAAAAAGGAGGAAGAGTATGAGTGATTATGATGAATTAGAACATCTTATGCGTGATTTAGAAAACAAAAAAAGAATTTATACTGCATATATTAATAAAAATTTACGGCCACCAATCGAATTAATAGCATCAATAGATAGTTTACAAAGAAGTATTGCATCGCTAAAAAGACTTATTGTAGTGAATAATAAATCAAGAAGAGGTAGCGGTAGATAATATTAAGACTAAGTATTGAGATTTAGTCTTTTTTTATTGTAATAAAAACGGCTAGAATAATACGTTAAATTTATATTTGTTTTAAGAGTAAAATTCATACGACAAATTTCGATTTTTTGTAGTAATTATATTGAAATTTTTTGACTTTTATATTAAAATTAATATGTAAACTAGAGGAGGATAATTGGGCCCCGAATTAGGGGATTTGAGAGTGCTCTTTTTTACAATAGTTATAGAAGTGAAGGAGGTGTAAAAAATGAAAGGAAATAAGAAAATATTAATTATTGCTGCATTATTACTTTTAATTGCTGCAAGCTTTACGACATATGCAATTTATAGAGAAAGTGTAACTGCTACAGGTAGTATTAATACTGCTAATTGGTCAGTTAAATTAGATACTACAAAATTCAGTGAAGTACAAAACCTAACTTTTAATCTTTCAAGTTTAACATGTACTACTAATCCAGGAAAGAATAGTAAAGTTGCACCTGGTGCTGAATGTTACAAAGATTATGTTATCGATGCCACTGGATCAGAAGTTGATGTTATCGTAACTGCAGAACTAGATACTACAAATACAACTAATAAGCCTGCAAATATGGAAGTTACTTTAAAGGATGCTGCTAATCTTAGTTCAACAGCTCCAATTAAAATTACTTATAATGAAACTTCAATGACAAAGACCGTAAGACTACTTGTAAAATGGCCTGGTGCTATTGAAGATCAACCTTCAAAAGATAGTTCTGATATGAGTGATGCTAACAAAGCAGTAACATTATCTGTTAAATTAACTGCTCGTCAAGCATTGAGCGGAGAATAATAGAGATATTATTCTTTCGTTTAAAGCCTATAAGCAATTATAGGCTTTAAAGGGGAGAATTGAGGATAAAAACATGAGAAATAAAGAAGATAACAAAGAGAAGAAAAAAACTGATTTGATTGTAAAAATTATTTTAATTATCATAATTATTATTTTGTTGATACATAATTGTTCTTTAATAGGAAAAGAAAAGAAAAATAATGGCAAAATTCCTACTGGCAATGTAGATATAATTGAAATTATTTGTGATAAAGAAAATGTATGCCAAAGTGATAGTGATAATAAAAATAGTGGTGCTGAGAAAGATCAAAGTACTAAACCTGAAGATACGATTCCCGCAAGCACTGAAGAACCCGAAGAAGAAATTAATGAATTAATTGTCTATGATAAAGAGATTACTTGGCATGATGAAACACCTGCTAAAATATTCACTAATTCAATGTATGAACTAACGGATGTTATAGCACCAGAATCATCTAATACATATCAGTTTGTCGTTAAAAATGGAACAGAATATAATTTAAAATATAAAATTGATTTTATTGAGAATAATCCATATCACATCAATATGAAATATAAATTAAAGAAAAATAACACATATATAATCGACCATTATGTCGAAGCAAATGAATTAAATGTCGAAGAAGCATTCTTAAATGCCAAAACAAACGATACATACTATCTTGAATGGAAATGGATTAGCAGTAGTAATGATACATCTATTGGATCAGATCCTAATTCCAAATATGGATTAAAAATTTATATCGAGGCGGAAAGTACCGATGAGTAAGTTTATTAAAAAAGTATTTGATTTAATACTAATTCTTATAATTATTGTTTTGGTGGCATATTTTATACTTAGATATACAAATCAAATAATGATCTATCGTGTTAAGACTGGTTCTATGGAAAATGACATTCATGCTGGTGATTACATTTTAATAGTTAAACAAAATGATTATAAACTTGGTGATGTTGTTACATTTGAAAAAGCAGATGGCTTTATCACTCATAGAATTGTCAAAAAAGATGGAGATATGATCACTACTAAAGGTGATGCTAACAATGTCGAAGACGAAGAAATTAATAAAAATACGATTGTTGGTAAAGTAGCAATGTCTGGTGGAATAATTAACATTGTTATTAATTATAAATATGCATTAATTGGTTTTTTATTATCGATATATTTGTTTAGTTGCTATTTTTCAGATGATAAAAAAATAGATTCTTCCGAAACGAAGAAAAAAACAAAAAAGAATAACAAATCTTAATAGAAAGGAAGTGGTATTATGGAAAATATTAAAGCATTTTTGTTAGATTTAAAGAATCCCAATACAATAACATTTAAATCTTTAATTATCGTTTTGATGTTATCCCTTACAGTAATACCACTATCTTATGCCATATTTAGAAATCTTATCTTCGTAGATGGAACTCTTGCTTCAGCAGTATGGGATGTTACTTTGGTTCAAAATGGTATTAGTAATGATTTGACCGTAGTTCCTGGCTCATCTAATGCGACATATACACTAAATGTTAAAAGTTTATCTGAAGTAGATGTTAAGTATTCCATTACTTTAAGTAATTTACCTACTGGAGTAGAAGCTTCTATTGATGGCGTTACTTTTCCACCGGTATCTAATGGTACAGTAACTTTTACAAATGCTGGCACCATTTTATATAGTGCTGGTGGTAGTACAAATAGTCACACATTAACTTTTAGAGGAACAAACGAAGCAACAACTGTAGATAGTCAAGCCGTTACTGTTAATGTTGTGGCAGAACAAATGATTAATAGTTAAAAAGTTTTTTTGCTTAGAAAAGAGGTGCAATATGAGAATTGAAAATAATAGATTAAAATTATTGACAATAGTTTTAATTCTCTTTTTATGTACCTCTTTAATTATCATAAATACGACAATTTCAATATATAGATCAAGATTAAGTACCGTAATTAATCTAACTGTCTTAGATCCAGAAAGCAATTTGATAGTTACTTTCGATGAAAACTATGAGGGTGGTACTACTTGGAATGTAACAAAAGAATATGAAGAAGAATTGGGTAGTGATTACACAATTCCAAGTAGGACAGGTTACAATTTTTTAGGATGGTTTACAGATCCCACCGATGGTACTGAAATAGGTGTCAGTACTATAATTACCGCAAACGATACTTACTATGCTCATTGGGAGAAAATAGTATGTATGAAAGCAAAATCTGGAACATTACACGAAGAAACTTGTACTAGTGGTGGAGGATGCTTAGAACACGGATACAGTGCTGGTGCTACGATTACATACGGTAATATACCAGGTAATGGTAATCCAGTAGTTGGCGATGCCTATGATTGTGATGTCAATAATGATGGAGTATATAGTCCTACGACAGAAAGATTTTATTTTGTCCGTAAAACAACAGATAAAGCAATATTGGTTCATTATACAAGTTTTGATGAAAACGGTCAAATGGATTCTTCATCATCGCGCGGTAACTATTCATATGATTTAGGTAAGACATATTTACCAAGCATCTCATTTCCACAAGGAGCTGCATGGTCAAATCCAGATCTTACAAGTTTTGAGGGAAAGACATCTAGATATATAAACCATGATGATTTAATTTCTGCTTGTGGTGGAACAGTTGTATATAATGATGCATCTTATCTTAGTACATGTCAGTTCTTCTTAGAAAACAGTAGATATCAATCCGGTATGTTGGGTAGACTTGGAATATGGGTAGATAAAGAAGATGACATATTATATCGAATCAATACCCAAACAGGAGAGGTTGAGAATCCTGATAATAATGCTAGCACGGTTAGACCAGTAATTGAAATATCAAGTAGTAAATTAGAAAAATATCAATCTGGAGCAATTTATATAATTCATTTTGATACCCATGGTGGAACACCAATTTCTAGTATTTACAAATATGATGGTGAAACCCTTGGTAATATTGTGCCAACTAAAGACCATTTCGATTTTGTTGGATGGTATTCTAGTTATGAAAATGAAGTATATACTAATCTAGTAACATCTTCAACTGTCATAAGAGGAAACATGACTCTTCATGCAAAATGGACTCCAAAAGAAATTCATACCGTAACGTTTAATGCTAATGGTGGAACCATTAATGGAGAACCTACTTACGAATTAGAGGTAGAAAATGGAGATACTGTAGATAATGAAGATTTCCCTGAAGCAATTAATGGAGAAAGAACTCTTATTGGATGGTATATTGACGGAGAACAATTATATCCATTTACTAGTGCAACAGTTGTTAGAGATGATATCGAAGTTTTTGCAATTTGGGATTCTGCTGATTATGTAGCTCAAATTGGAATTGTCAAATATGAAACACTTGATGATGCTATTGAAAGCATCGAAATAAATTCAGGAAAAACAACAATAACAATATTAAAAGATATCGAATTATCTGCCAAAGTTACAATACCAGCTAACAAATGGGTAGAACTTGATATTGGTGAATATACTATTAGTAATAGTTCAAGCTATGTTATGAGTGGTCAGCAAAATGGAAACTCCGCGCTATTTAATGTAGTTAATAAAGGAAAATTAGATATTATTAATGGTACAATATACAGTACAAATCCATATATTATCTATAATGCTTATGGCGGAACAGTAAATATTTCAGGCGGTTTCCTTGAATATAACAATGCTGGTGTTACCGAATATAAACCTATCGAAAATGCTGGTGGAACAGTTAATATAACTGGCGGTATTTTTACTTGTAACAGTCAAGCTGCCACCATAAATAATAAAAATAGCAGTGGTGTATTAAATGTTTCCGGTGGTGAAATTCGTGCAACTGGTACAATAAAAGGCCAGGCCATATATATGGATGGTGGAGCTAAAACTAACATAAGTGGGGATGTTTATATTGAAAATGTATCAAATTCTACCAATAGCAACCCTAGGGCAGCCGTCGATAATACTAATGGTACTCTTACCATAACGGGAGGAACCATTGTTTCTAAACAGTATAATGCCGTAGCCAGTAGGAGCGGTAATGTAACAACAATAATTGGTATAAATGATGGCGACCCAAGTAATACAGCACCCGTAATTCGAGGAAAAAATTGTGGTTTAAATGTCGAAACAGGAAGTACAACCGTCTATGATGGTATATTTGAATCTCCAACACAAGCTAAAACTATCTGTACGGCAAATGGTATAACCGTCAATGCACCGACAGTATTCGTAGATGGAACTGAGCATCCAGTAATCGAAGGAACAACCTATTATACAAGATATTTAAAGTTACCTGAATATACCGTAACATTCTATCCTGAAAATGGTGAAGATCCTTACGAAATAACAGTAACCAAGGGAGATCAGTTAGGTAATAATATTCCTGAAGATCCTAGCAAAACAGATTATTATTTTGGCGGCTGGTATGATGGAGATACTCTTGTTACAAGTGATACTACAATTAGCGGAGTAACTGATATATATGCTAGATGGCTAAGAAGCCTTAATTATGGAACAATTATAACGAATCCAAGTCCATTTAATGTTGAAGTTGATGGTACTGGACAAATATCATTTGAAGAAGATGATATCGAACCTGTATCATATTCTTCAAGCAATAATACAGTTGCTACAGTTGATGAATTTGGTGTTGTAACCGGTCATACAATTGATAGTGCTACGATTACTCTTACAGGGCAAAAATCAGGTTTAACAAGAACTATCACCGTAAATGTAACCGAAATTAAACATACGGTAACATTCTTAGATTCTGATCATGAAACAGTAATCGATACTGTAGAAGTTGGGGATGAAGAAGCATTAAATAATTTACTTCCTATACCAACTAATCCAAATTATATCTTTAATGGCTGGTTTATCGAAGATGATAGTACTAGACCATTTACATCGGAAACAATCGTAAGAGGAGATTTAACGGTTGTTGCAAACTGGATACCAAATATAAGACTTGCTACTTTCCCAGAAGAGTTTGCGGTTGCTATGGACCGTGTAAAACCACTAGTTATTACCGGACCGGATGGTATGGAGAGTTACACTGTTACATCTGGCAACAATAGTTTAGCTACAATAACACAAAATGGTTCTGATATAACTGTAACTGGTGTTGCTATCGGTACAACGACTATTAATATTACTGGTAGTAGATCAAACATTGTAATTCAGATTCCATTAGAAGTTACCGAAGTTATCATGCATACTGTAACATTCCGTGACTATGATAATACATTTATAACTAGCATGCAGATAGAACATGAAACAACTCTTGCTAATAATGAACTATCATTACCAACGCTAGCACCAAGACAAGATCATATCTTTGATGGTTGGTTTATCAATAATGTTAATTTGACTCCATTTACAATATCAACTCCAGTAAGTGGCAATCTAACAGTCGTAGCTAGATGGAAAGAAGAATTAAACATTGCTACAATTACAACAAATCCAGATCCATTTGAATTTAAAGTAGGAAAGACTGGTCAAGTAATCGTATCTCCTACCGGTGATGGTATCGTTGAACCACATAGTTTTTCATCATCAAATGGTAACATTGCTAGAGTTGATGAAACTACTGGTGAAGTAGTAGGTGTATCATTAGGAACAGTAACTATAACCATAACTGGTAATGATACAGGTCAAACTAGACAAGTAGAAGTAACCATTAATAATCTAAATAATATAACATTTGACCCCGATAATGACGATCCACTAGAAATTATAAAGGTAGCTGATGGTAATACAATTGGTGAAAATGTACCAACCGAACCAACAAAAGATGGATATATCTTTGACGGATGGTATTTATATAATGAGACTAATGAAATACTTACAACGATACCACTTGATCCAAATGAAATAATTAATACTGATAAAACTTATAAACCAATGTGGGTATCTAATATTAAATTTACAGCTATTGATAGAGATACAGGAACATCATATTATACGTCAATTCAAGAAGCTATCGACACTGTTCCAACAAATCTTGCTAATGAAACAGAAATAAGAATAATTCAAGATATAACAAACACTAGTGGTCAAACTATCATTGCTCAAAATCAAAAGATTAGTATAAATGGTGGTAATCATTCAGTATCATGTGGACCAAATACAACTAATCAATTAATATATAACAATGGTACGTTAAGAATAACTAGCGGTACATTTATATGCAATAATAATGGTCTTGCCGTTTTACAAAACGAAAGCAAAGGAAAACTATATATTGACGGTGGTACAATTTCTAATACCAATAACAGAGGTGCAATTTATAATAATGGTGGAGCAGTAACGATAACTGGTGGTACTCTGACTACAACTGCAACAATACGTCCAGTTGTTCAAAATGCTAAAAGCGGTGCCTCAATACTAATGACTGGTGGTACAGTTATTCAATTAACTACTAGCAAGGTTACTAATGATGGTATAGGTGCTATCAAAGTTATTGCAGGTACATCAGCAACTATTCGTGGCGGTACAGTAATATCAAATTCACCTAATTCAGCCGGAGTTTATGCAACTGGTGCTAATGCTACATTAACTATTGGTACTCAAAACAACGTATATGATGTAACTAGTCCAGTAATACAAAGTGCAAACTATGGCGTTATGTCTACCATTACATATTCTATCTTTGATGGAATTATAAAAGGTATTACTGCAGCCGTTGATAATGAAAGCATGATAAATACAACAGATGGAATTGAACCTCATGCAGAAAAAGTAAATAGTACTGATGAAAACTATAAAACATTATATTATCATATACCAAAATATCATATTGATTTTGAAGCTAACGAAGGGGAAGTAGATGATAGTTTCTTAGAGTTCTATTTAGATGAAGAAATTACCGAAGCCGATTTACCAACGCCAACTAGAACAGGTTATACATTTGATGGTTGGTATACAGACGAAGAACTAACTGAACCTTTCGAAGACTTTACGCCAACTGAAGAAGATACAGTTACATATTATGCAAAATGGACTGAAAACACATAAATAAAAGAACCTCATTATTGAGGTTCTTTTTCTTTAACAAATTTATTATCGTTACCCGTATCATCTTTAATAATTAATGTGCCATCTTCAAAACGATATTCAAATGTCACAGGATTCTCTGTACCATTATATAGAATAGTAAGTTTAGAATCATTTTCTTCATATGTACAATCAAGTCTAGCCACTGTCATTTCATATGAACATGTCTTATCACTATTAAATATGTAATAGTATTCATTTTCTTTATCAATCGATTTCCATTTGCCAACGATACTCTTTTTACATCCCGTAGTTATAAATAATAATGAGATAATTAATAATCCCAACAGATATTTCTTCATTTTTTTCACCTGTCAATATTATATTACAAATAATATAAAAAAACAAATAATATGAATAATTATAATAATATGATATAATTGTATTAAGAAGTGATAAATATGTATAATTTTGTAGTTGCCCAAATATTTGGCATTTTAGGAATCATTTTCAGTGTATTATCAATGCAAATGAAAACCAAGAAGAATATTATGATTATGCTTCTAGGTCTAAATTTAGCTTCAGCTCTTAATTTCTTGTTTTTAGATAGTATTTCTGGAAGTTTAGTATGTTTTTTCGGAGCAATAGAAACAGTTATAAATTATTGTTTTGATTCAAAAAATAAGAAAATACCATTATATATAATAGCATTCTATGTAATTGTAAATATTGGATTAGGTATTTCTTCATATCATAGCCCAATTGACATTCTACCAGTTATATGTGCATTGTTATACTGTGCAACCGTATGTGTAAAAAGAGAATCAAATATCAGAAAATTAATGTTTTTAAATCAAACAATATGGTTAATTTATGATCTTATCGTTAAAGCATATATGTTTAGTATTTCAAATATCTTAACAATAATATCAATTGTAATATCATATTTTAGATTTGATTATAAAAAGAAGGAGAAAAATGGAAAAGAATAATTTTGAAGTAAATTTAGGAGATATAATTTGTAGAAGAGCTAAAAAAAATGATAATATGTCAGAAATTGCTGCTTTAATCTATCAGACAGACCCATATATATATCCATTTTGGTTTAAAAATGATATAAATAAAGGTATTGAATATTTTGCAAGTAGAATGGATAAAGAAGGATTTTTCTTTAATTATGATAATATTTATGTCGCATGTGATAAAAATACTGGAAAAATATATGGAGCGTTGTGTGCTGTAGATTATACTGTCAATTTAGATTATGATTATACCGAAGATATGAAGATTGACTTTAATTATGAATATACTATTAAAAATTATATATTACCTTTAATTGAAGAAGCAAAAGAGAATAAATTCTTATATATATCTAATGTCTGTGTTAATCCAGAATACAGAAGTAAAAGAATCGGTACTAAAATATTAGGACATTTCATAACTCAAATGGAAAATGCTGGATGGCAAGAATTTGCCTTAGATTGTTTACTACATAATCTAAGAGCTAAGAATCTATATCATAGTTTTGGTTTCAAAGAAATGAAAGAAATAGTAGGATTCAATGGAACAAATCCTGAAAAAGTAGAGGTAGTATCATTTTTAAGAAAAAAAGGTGATTACCTACCTTATGAGTTTCAAAATAATATGGTAATATAAAAGACTAGTTAAACTAGTCTTTTTATATACTAAGTAAATTCGTGGCAATTGTAAAATATACAATTAAACCTAAAGCATCGACAATTGTAGTAATAAATGGACTTGCCATAACCGTAGGGTCAAACCCTAGTTTCTTAGTTAATATTGGAAGAGTACAACCAATAAATTTAGCAACTACTACAATCATGAATATTGTTAAACATATTACGAAAGCTACTTGAATTGTTACTGCTTCATTTTTAAATAACATATTATCTATTAACATTAATTTACCAAAGTTAGCAAGAGCTAGCGTAGCTCCGACCATTATCGATACTCTTAATTCTTTCCATATGACACTACCAATATCTTTAAAATTAATTTGGTTAAGTGATAAACTACGAATTATTGTAACTGATGCTTGACTACCAGCATTACCGCCCGTATCCATTAACATTGGAATATAAGCTGTTAGAATAGGTAATACCGCAAGAGAAGTTTCAAAGTTACTTATAATTTGCCCTGTAAATGTTGCTGATATCATTAAAAGCAATAACCAAGGTATTCTTGCTTTCCAAGTATCCCAAGTACTAACTTCTAGGTATGGCCTATTAGTTGGTGAAATAGCAGCCATCTTTTCAATATCCTCAGTAGCTTCTTCTTCCATGATATCCATAATATCATCGATAGTAATGATACCGACAAGTCTATCTTCAGAGTCAACTACTGGCATTACAGTTAAGTCATATTTCTTAAATAATTTACCAACTTCTTCTTGGTCGGTAGTAGTTTTTACACAAATTGTATCTTTATGAGCTACGTCCATAACTGTTGCATCATGACTAGCAAGAAGAATATCTTTTAAACTAATGTGACCTAGTAATTTTCTTTTATCATCAACGACATAACATACGTTAATAGTTTCATATTCATCTATTTCTTTTCTTAAAGTAGTAATAGCTTGCTTAATTGTAAGTGAGTTTTTAAGTTCCGCATATTCGACAGTCATAACAGATCCAGCTGAATCTTCTGGATAATTAAGTAACTTATTGATGTCACTTCTTGTATCTTTATCACATTGTTTTAGTATTCTTCTTACAATACTTGCAGGCATCTCATCTAGTACGTCAGCTGCATCATCAGCAAACATTTCATTAATTATGAATACCGCTTCTTTATCAGTTAATTTTGATAACAACTCTGTTTCGACAGAAAGAGGTAATTCAGCAAACAAATCAGCAGCCGTATCTTTATTTAATAATCTAATTATTTTAGCTATTTCATCAATTTCTAAATCCTTAATACAATCAGCAATATCTGCTACTTGCATATTTAGTAGGGTATCTTTTAATTTTCTAAATTCTTTATTTTCTACTAATTCCTTTATTTCTTTTTCCATATATACCTCCAGATAATGATTTTAAATACAAATAACACGACGGTAACGATTCCATAATATCACTTCCTTCAGTCAAATCAATTATAACATCTAATTCTCTAAACACAAGTAATTAATTTAAATAATTGTAAATATTGACACTTTCATCTTTTATTTCATCGAATTAAAAAAAGAAGGGCAAGAATTAAGTAGGAACTTAATTATTTTTATGATATAATTTAGTTAGGTGATATAATGAATAAATTTATGGATGTAGCTATCGATTTATCAGATGATAATTTTGATAAAAATTATGGTGGCCCATTCGGAGCATGTATTGTAAAAGATGGTGAAATAATTGGTAAAGGAATAAATAGAGTAATTAAAGATAATGATCCTACCGCTCATGCCGAAGTTGTGGCAATAAGAAATGCTTGTAAAAAAATAAATTCACATGATTTAAGTGGTTGTGAGATATATACATCTTGTTATCCATGTCCTATGTGCTTATCAGCGATAATTTGGTCTAATATTAAGAAAGTATATTATGCTAATACTAAAGAAGATGCTGCTAATATTGGATTTAGAGATGATTTTATTTATGAATATATTGAAGAATTATCTAACGATAAAGAAGATAAAAGAGTTTTAAATTTAAAATCAATGAATAGGGAAGAAGCTATCGAAGTATTTAAAAGATACGAAGAAGATAAAGATAAAATAGTATATTGAGGTGATAATATGATAGAAATTAAAAATGTAACTAAAAAATATGGTGATAAAGTAGCATTAAACGATGTTAGTTTTACTGTTCCTGATGGAGAAATATTTGCCTTTATTGGTCATAATGGAGCAGGTAAGACAACATTAATTAAAGCAATTGTTGGTATTCACGATTTTGATAACGGTGAAATACTTATCAATGGTAAATCAATAAAAGAAAACCCTGTATCATGTAAAAGTGAAATAGCTTTTGTACCAGATAATCCTGAATTATATGAAAATATGAAAGCCATTGATTTTATCGATTTCATATGTGATATGTATGAAGTAAGTGCTGAAGTACGTGATAAAAACATTAAAAGATATGCAAAATTGTTTGAAATAGAAAATAATCTAAATGACCCAATATCATCTATGTCACATGGTATGAAACAAAAAATAGCCCTAATTAGTGCACTAGCTCATGATCCTAAAGTATTAATTATGGATGAACCATTCGTTGGATTAGATCCCAAAGCTGTCTTTGATGTCAAAGAAGTAATGAATGAAATGGTTAAAGAAGGTAAAATAATCTTCTTCTCAACCCATATTCTTGATGTAGCTGAAAAATTATGTTCAAAAGTAGCTATAATTAAAAATGGTAAATTAGTTAAAACTGGTAGTATGAAAGCAATAAAAGGGGATAAATCACTAGAAAAAGTATTTCTTGAATTAGAGGGATAATATGAAAAAGATAATGACACTTATTAAAGTTAGTCTTAATCATGATATGAATATATTTAGGATTAATACTAAAAAACAAAGTAAGTTAAAAAAGATACTACTTCCATTATTATTGGTTGCATACTTAATGTTTTTAATGGGAATATACTCATATAAACTTATGGAAATGTTAGTACCATTACATCTTGAATTTGCAGTCCTTACATTCTTTGGTATAGCCGTATCCTTTATTACCTTACTTGAAGGTATTTACAAGTCAGGTTCACTTTTATTTAATTCCAAAGATGATAATCTATTGTTTTCATTACCAATAAAGAAAAGAACAATATTATTTATAAAAGTATTTAAATTTTATGTTTTTGAACTTTTATATAATTCATTATTCTTAGCTCCAGCGATGATTGTTTATGCTTATTTTGTAAACCCTAGTTGGACATACTATTTATCTAGTGTTGTTGCCTTATTATTACTTCCAATAGTACCAATTGTATTATCAGTAATAATTGGTTTTATAACCACATATCTTTCATCTAAAGTAAAAGGAAAAAGTGTTTTTCAAACATTAATTTCGTTAGGATTTGTTTTCCTAGTTATGTATATATCATTTAATTCTGATGGATTTGTTAGTAATATTGCTGCCAAAGCAGCAAGTTATAATGAAATGATTACTAAGATATACTATCCATTAGGAGCTTATATAACTTTAGTTACTGATTTTAATGTAATTACTTTACTTATTTATATCTTAAGTCATATTGCATTATATATTCTTGTTCTATTGTTATTAAGTACATTATACTTTAGAATTAATTCTAGTATTAAAGGAGTATTAGTTAATCATAAAAATAAAGCTTATCATATTAAAAGTACTAGTAAATTAAAAGCCTTTATTAAGAAAGAATTAAATAGATTCTTTACGACACCAGTATTTATGGTTAATGCTGGATTCGGTTTAATTTTATTTGTCTTAGCTAGTATAATGGCTGCCGTTAGATTTGATGCTTTAATCAAAATAGTTTTAGAAAATGATCCTACATTTGATTTAGAAAAAATTAGACCAGCATTTTCTATAATTGCTTTTGGCCTTGTCGCATTTACATCATTTATGACATCAATTACTAGTTCGATGATATCCCTTGAAGGTTCATCATTTAATCTTCTTAAGAGTCTTCCAATTAAACCAATTAAAATAGTTATGTATAAAGTAATATCTGCTCTAGCTATCATGTTACCTTGCATATTACTAGGAGATATCTTATTGTTTGTTAAATTTAGATTAGATATAATAAGTATTATTTTAATATTGATTGCATCCTTCATATTACCATTCTTATCAGAACTAATTGGTATTATGATCAATCTAAAGTATCCAAAAATGGATGCATCTACAGATACTGAAGCTGTTAAACAGAGTATGAGTTCTTTAGTATCTACATTTAGTGGTATGGGAATATTAGGAATGAGTGCTTTAGTATTTTATCTAATTGCAAGAACTGGTACAAATACAAATATTATTCTTACATTATTCCTATTATTCTACGGAATAATAACAATACTTTTATATGCATTATTAAATAAAAAATGTGATAAAATGTTTAACAATATCATAGTTTAAGATTAAGTAAAAACTTAATCTTTTTATTGCATTTTAGTATATATCATATTATAATAAATAATCAAACGGAGGATATTATGGAATTGACAGTATATAGTGATGATTTTAACACTAGGTATAAATATGAAGTAACATACAATGTTGCACATCTTAAAGATTTATTAGTAGAACTTGCATGCTATGGTTATCTAGCGTATGGTGCAGAGACATACGAAACGAAAGGAAAATCTTTCAGAATAACAGAAAAAGCTGTTCAAAGAAAAGCAATGCGTGCTTTTAAAAAGTACGATAAAAATAATTATGATTACGATTATAACATGATACAAGAAACCAGTTTATATAAAACAGATGGAAAAAATGCAAGATATACATATGCATATTCATACACTAAATTGCCTGATTTGTATCATTATGTGGCATTACTTGTAGATGAAATGCCAACAAACTGGGATGAAAAAATATCCGGATATATTAAATTATTAGAAAAAGACGGCATTACAACATCTATTCCCAATTTGGGTAGCCAACTAATATGGAAAATATTTGAATATGGTAATTCCGAAGAATTTCAAAAGTTAGCATCAGAGCGTGATTATGATTATAAAGGATTATGTGAGTTATACACAAAAGTATTGAAAAATATAAAATTACAATTAGTAAGAGTAACAAAGATAGATACCGATAGCAAAATTGAAGATGGTGAAACATTTGTCAAAAAAAGATTGAAAGAGAAAGGAAAATAGGTATGCTTATTACGAATAACTATAGAATTAATGGAGAAATAAAAGAAATACACGAAGGACGCGGTGTAACTGTTTATCCAACTAGATATAATGAAGCAAACGATGTCTATATTGTTAGAGCGTGCACTTCTGAAGAATTTTGCTTTTTCCCTACACGGTTAGAAGAAGTTCCACAAAGAACTCTTGCTGGCATCACAGAAGAATATTGTAACATGACAGGTAATATTTTTCGTGAAAACTTAGATTGCAAAATATCATATAATAAAAATAGATTTTACGCAGTAGTATCTTTTAATGGAAAGACATTTACTCCTGAAGAAGTAGATGCCATTGTAAAAGAAAAAGAAACTACCAAAGAGAAAGACAATAAAGAAGAACCAGATACTGTACCAACTCGTACACGTAAAAGATAAAAAATATCAATCTAAATGATTGATATTTTTAATTATTAATAAGAGAAAATCTTTAATATTTATACAAGATATGATATAATTTAGATGGAAACATTATTAATAGGGTGATGGTATGGATATATTTAAAAGTAAAACGAGTAAGTTAAAAGAACTGATTGAATTAGAAAAACAAAAAGCTTATCAGGAAGGTAAGTTTTCCTTGTTTCACACTAAGATAATAAATGACTTGCTAAATCGAACTAACGATTATAAAAGCCTAAAAGATGTTTATGATAGAATTAAAAGTTATGAAAATGATTATAATATTCCATATAATTTTGGTGTATCACTTGAAGCTTTGGTTAACAATCCTAACTTAGTTGTATGTATTCATAGAACGAATCTAGGATTAAATAGAGATTCTGGTATTCCTGAATCAAAAGATTTAACGAATATTATGGAAAGTGGATTAATAAATTATGGACATGGTAATGCTGGCGGCGGTTCTGCTGTTTCGATTGGTGCTCCAAACTTAACCCACACAACTTCAGCAATTGATGGTGAGGCCGGATACATCAATCTAGTCAAATCGCTTATGAATAACGATACAACGATTCTTTTAGCATTTCCTAAAGAATTGGTTGAAAGTGATGGTAATATTAGGCTTGGCAAAGAAAATAAGATATATGATACGGATTCACATCAACGATACTTTGTTAAAAATGAATTTATTTTGGGAGCATTACTAAAAAAAGAAAATGGCTTAGATGAATTTTATACTAGAGATGAAATAATTGAAAACAGTAAATCTAAAGTAAAATAAAAAAAGGAGCAATCCTTTTTTATTTTACCGTTATATTAATCGTATACATACTTTTTCCACGGTATTTACCATCTTCATCAAAATCATCATCTGTATCATATGTAAATACTGTTAAAGTTATTGGTGAATTAATTTTAGCTCCTTCTTGAGCAGCATATAATTTAATTGATGAATAAACTGTATCCTCATTAACATCTTTTGCTTCAAGATGACTATACCAAGAACCATCTGCTTGATGAACATCATCATATAGATATATATACAAATATGGTGTAAGTTTATACATGTGATCAGGATTTGTATATGTCGCTTCATATAGTTTATCATCTACCATAAAAGATATATAAAATCCAATCTTATATTGTTCTGGATTTTCATAATTAGCTAAATATTTCTTAAAATTTCTTTTCGTATTTGTATCTCCCGTATCGTCATCATTTGTAAAATATACATCGAATACATCTATATCCTGATGATTTGCAAGAGGTCTACTTATATCATTAAGTAATTTACCATTCTTATATAATCCCACAAGAACTGGATTATCATCTGTATATTCTTCTACGACAGGTTCAGGTATATCATCAGTGGGAGTAACAATTTCTTCTTCTTTCTTACAACCAGTAATTAATAAAAAGATACATAAAATTAATAATAATTTTTTCATAATATCACCTAAAACGATTATACTATAAATAGAATAAAAAAAGAAGACTATAATTTAAAGTCTTCGTGGTCATCATCAGTCATATCTTTAAGATCGTAGTATGGTCTTTCTTTATATTTTTTAATCTTAGCAACAACTATCGTCGGAAATTTCTTAATCATCTTATTATATGTCATAATATTAGCGTTGTAATAGTTTCTTAAAGTAACTAATTCTTCATCGATAATTTCTATTTGTTTATTTGATTTATATATTTCATCATTACCTTTAAGTTTATCATCTTTATTACAAATAACGCTAAATTCATTATGAGCTGTTACCAACATTCTATCTAAATCAAAATTACTAATTTTTCTTGCTTTTAATTTATATATTTCTTTAAATACTTTATTATCAAGATCATCTTTATTCTTTAAAAGTGAAAGACATTTAACTATTAAATCATATTTATCTCTTAAATTACTATCGATTCTATTTTCTGCTTCATCCACTCTAATAATCGTCTCATTAATCTTATTATATAGATATACATAATAGATAAGACCCAATATTATCAAGAGCACAATAACAAACAAAACAATTAAAAAACTATTCATATTACCACCTAGAATAATTATAGCAAAAGAATAATATTTTAACAAGTAAAAATTATTATATTGTTTGACAGGGTAATACTATTTTGTTATAATTTTATCGTACTAGGAAGGTGATAATATGAAGATACCCGTAGGTATATCTAATAGACATATACATTTATCTAAATCAGATAAAGATATTCTATTTGGTAAAGGATATCAATTTAAAAAAAGAAACGATTTAACACAACCTGGTGAATATGCTACCGAAGATACTGTTATCATAAAAACAGATAAATATGAATTTCCTCACGTTAGAGTATTAGGACCATACAGAGACTATACTCAAGTTGAAGTATCTCGTGATGATGCCAAATTACTAGGGATTAATCCTCCAATGCGCGATTCTGGAGATTTAGCTGGCTCTGAAGATGTTTGGATCGTAGGTCCTGTCGGTGAAATATACAAAAAAGAATGCTGTATCGAGGCTACAAGACATATTCATTGTACTAAGTCTGATTTTCCTAACAATAATAATGGTGATATTGTCAAAGTTAAATTTAATGGAAAAACAATCGATAATGTTCATTTAAAAATGAAAGATAGTTTTATATTAGAACTTCATCTAGATAAATCAGATGCTGCTTTATATGAAATTAATAATGGTGATATCGTAGAAATAGAATAATAAGGTGATAACATGAATTTACTTACATTATTAAAAAGAACTAAAAAAGAATTATTTAGAAAAATATTTACATCGGTCATTATGCAGGGATTACTATTAATAATTCCTGTTTATTGGTCTAGTAGTATTAATCATGCTGCCGAAGAAGAATTTACCAAAGCAATTCAATTAATTGTTATTACTTTAACTCTTTCTTTATTATATTATTTATGGGTATATTTTAATCAAAAAGCTTGGTATAAATACTATAATAAATTATATATGGAATATACCAGTATTGTTACTGAAGCCAATGTCGATGATGTTACTTTAGGTGAATATACCAATATTATTAATAATGATATCGATATTATTGGAACATTTATTGGTAACGGTGTCACAAGAGCCGTTCAAATACTTGAATTCTTAGTCATATATATCTATTTTTTTAAAATTAATATTTATATATTCCTTGTAACTATTTTTGTTTCTATCATCATGATTGGTGTAATATTATACTTTGGTTCTAAGATTGAAAAAGAGAATAAAGCTAGAAAAGATGATTTAGATTATAAAACAATTAATATCCATAATATTTATGATATTCTTAAAAGAAATAAAAAAATAAAAGATAATAGTTTCATCGAAAGTACAATTAAGTATCTAGAGAGCAACACTAAATTCAATGTCTTTGCTAAAGGAGTTATTTGTGTTGTCTTAGCATTTATTGAATTATGTAGATATGGTATCGTTATTTATGCCATCTATTTAGTAAGTATTGGTAATATGGAAATAGGTACCGTCCTACTAATATATTCATACTATGCTAAAATAATAACTAACTTTGAAGTACTAGGTACAATAAATGCTGAATATCAAAGCGTTAAAGTATCACTAAATAGATTAAATAAAATTAGAAATAAAGAAGAAATATAAAATTATTTCTTTTTTAATATACAAAAAAGTATTTTTCTAGTATAATATTTTCGTTAAAGGAAGTGAATTTATGAACTTACCAAATATGGCTGATGCTAAACGCCGTACTAAAAAAGAAATAAAAATTTTATATGATGATTATAATTCCGATGAATATTCTGAATTAGGAAAAGATAAAAAATATCTAATCTTAACCTATGGCTGTCAAATGAATGTCCATGACAGTGAAAATATTGCTGGTATTATGGAAGATGTTGGTTATACTAGAACTGAAGATATGGATGAAGCAAATGTTATTATCGTAAATACTTGTGCGATAAGAGAAAACGCTCATAATAAAGCCGAAGGTATGTTAGGTCGAATTAAACATCTAAAAGAAACCAAAGATATTACGGTTATCTTTTGTGGATGTATGGCACAAGAAGAAAAATTAGTAAATAAAATAGTAAAAAATAAATGGATAGATATTATATGTGGAACCCATAATTATCATAAAATACCTGAATATATTGCTAAATTAAACAAAGAAAAAAATATTTGTGAAGTTTATAGTATGGAAGGTGATGTTATTGAAAACCTACCGGTAACTAGAGACTCTTTATATACTGCTTGGGTAAATATTCAATATGGTTGTGATAAATTCTGTACTTATTGTATCGTTCCATATACGAGAGGAAAACAAAGAAGTAGACTTTCTGAAGATATCATAAATGAAGTAAGAGAATTATATAATAATGGATATTCTGAAGTAACATTATTAGGTCAAAATGTCAATGCCTATGGTAAGGACTTTGATAATGGCTATGATTTTGCAACATTACTTGGCGAAGTAAGTCAAACAGGCATTCCTCGTATTAGATTTGTTACATCACACCCTTGGGACTTTACGGATAAGATGATCGAAGTAATTAGTAAATGTGATAATATTATGCCATATATCCATTTACCAATTCAGTCTGGATCAGATAGAATATTAAAACTAATGGGAAGAAAATACACTATCAAAGAGTATCTAGAACTAGTTAAAAAGATTAGAGATCATATTCCTAATGTAAGTATCACTACTGATATTATCGTTGGATTTCCTGGTGAGACAGAAGAAGATTTTGAGATGACTTTAGATATTGTAAATAAAGTAAAATACGATTTAGCATATACATTTATCTATAGTCCAAGAGAAAGTACTCCTGCTGCTAGTATGAAAGATGATACGCCACTATCTGTAAAAAAAGGAAGACTAGCTAGACTAAATGAATTAATTAATAAATATGCTCTAGAATCTAATCAAAAAATGTTAAATAATACATATAACGTATTATTGATAGGGGAAAGTGACAAAAAGAATAAATTTATGGGCTATACCGAAAATATGAAACTAGTCAATGTAAAATGTGATGAATCATATGTTGGTAAAATAGTTCCTGTTAAAATAACTGATGTTAAAACATGGAGCCTTGATGGAGAAATCAATGATCGATAAAAGTATTAATGAATTATTTAATTCTATTGAAAATTCTAATGTATATAAGAGATATAAAGAAATAGAGAATATCTTATCAAAAGATTCTGAAGTATTAAATCTTATTAATGAAATAAAAGAATTAGAAAAGAAAGCTACCAAGTTAGAGCATGCTGGTAATAAAGAATATAAAGATATCGATAAGATAATTAAAGATAAACTAAATATTCTAAATAATAAACCAATATATATTGAATATTTAAATAGAATGAACGAACTAAATGCTGAATTAGCAGCATCATCTAAAATGATCGAAGACTACTTGAAAGAAAAAGTATAAAGATATCAATTGATATCTTTTTTTATATCTAAATTTATGTTATAATTTATTAAGATAGGAAGTGAAGATATGAAGAAACCATTAGAATTATTAGCTATATTTAGTTTATTTATCCTTCTATTTCTTTTGATAGTCAATGTTCCTATTATTGTTAAATATAAAAATACTGAACCATTATATATAAATGAAGTTATGCCTAAGAATAAACATACTATAAGAAGTGCAGATGGTAAATATTATGATTATATCGAACTATATAATGGTAATGATTATGATATAAATTTAGACGGTTATTACTTATCAGATGACTCTATGAATTTAAGAAAATGGTCTTTTCCTAAAACAACAATTAAAGCAAAAGATTATTTACTCGTATATGCTTCTGGATTAGATAAATATGATGAAGAAGAAATTCATACTAATTTTAAATTAAATAATAAAGGAGAAGTAATAACTTTATCTAATACTAAAGCCAAAGCAATAAGTAGACTATATTATATGACTAGTTTAGATGACACATCATATGGTAGTAATGGTAAAAAATATGTCTATTTTTATGAAGGTACTCCAGGTAAAGAAAATGATGGTAAGTATTCTAAAGATCCCATCAAAGAAGGTATGCCTAGTGATAGTAAACTTCAAATAACTGAATATATCCTAGATAATAATATTAAAAAAGCTAAAGATGGATATTATTCCATGATTGAAATATATAATCCGACAGATGATAAGATTAGCTTAAAAGATTATACCCTATCTGATAGTATTAATAATCCATATAAATATACATTCCCTGATGTAATAGTGGAATCAAAAAGCTATTTAGTTGTTTATACATCAGGTTTGGATAAATATGATAAAGATGAAATTCATACTAACTTTGTTTTAGATAAAGAAGACAGTAGTTTAGTATTCTATGACAATTTACAAAAAGAAATTGCCTCTCTATCGTTAGCTAAATTAAATCCTAACGAATCATATGGCTATTACGAAGGAAAGTGGCATTATTATAATAAACCAAGTTTAGGTGAAGATAACAAAGATGATTATAAAGAAAATAGTAAAAGTACTAAAGATGTAATTATTAATGAAGTATCATCAATTTCACGTGAATCGGTAGAACTTAAAAATATAAGTGATGAAACAGTCAATTTATCTAGTTATAGTATTGGCGATAAATCAGGAGTTAAGATAAAATTACCAGATAAAACATTATCTAGTGGTAGTTATTATGTCTTTGATGCTGGTGATAAGACATTTAATATTAATAACAGTACTGAAGTAATATATTTATATAAAGATAATGTTTTAATTGACGAGTTTAGTGTCGGTAGACTAACTAAAGGCGTTAGCGTAGGTATTACTGATGACAAAAAAGTATATTATACGAATATGACCTTTGGTAGTGATAATTCCAGTGGATATTATTTGGGATACACTAAAACACCAATCTTTTCTAAAGATGGTGGTTATGTTGAAAAAGGTACTAAAATATCATTAGAAAGTGATAAAGATGCGACAATTTATTATACCTTAGATGGTTCATTCCCTAATACCGGTAGTAAAAAATATACTGAACCAATTGAAATAAACCAAACGACAGTTATTAAAGCTATTGCTTATCGCGATAAATATCTAGAGTCAGATACCGTATCTAGAACCTTTATCGTAGGTAGACACCACGATCTTGCCGTTGTGTCTTTATCAACTAATAGAGATAACTTATTTGGTTACTCTGGCATAATTGATAATTATTATCAAAATAGTACGAGAAAAATAAGTTTTGAATTTTATGAAAACGATGGAACATTTGGCGTAGGCTTTATTGGAGATACCAAACTATCTGGAGCTGATTCTAGATTACAAGCTCAAAAGAGTATGTCAATCTTTTTAAGAAAAGAATATGGTCTACAAGATGTGACATATCCATTCTTTAAAGATAATGAAACTGTTACATATTCATCTATTCTTTTAAGAAATGCTGGTGAAGATCCTAAAGGTATGCGTATCATGGATGCTGTTCTAACCCAAGCTCTTAAAAAGAGTAAAATGAATATTGATATTCAGGATTATAGACCAGTTGTCGTATACATTAATGGTGAATACTTTGGTATGTTAAATTTAAGACAAAAATTTAATGGTGACTATGTTGAAAGTAAATATGGTATCAAGAAAGATGATATTGATTTGATAAAATATACGACTGCTAAAAATGGTAGTACAAGTAATTACAATAGTATTTATAATTATGTAATGAGTCATAATACTAGAGACAGTGAAGTATATAACTATATTAAAAGTCAAATAGATGTCGAAGAATTAGCTAATTATATGATTGCTGAATCTTATTATGGCAACACTGATTTAGGTAATATTAGATTCTATAAAACATATCCAGATGGTAAGTGGAGATTCATGTTATATGATCTCGATTGGTCTATGTGGAGTAGCAGTGTCAGCATGGGTTATCCAATAAGAGAAGGTAATATTCCTGCTGTAACTTATCTATATACTCCAATTGCGATAAGTAGAAGACTATATCAAAATGAAGAATATAAAGATCTATATCTAAAATCACTAGCTTATCACTTAAAAAATACCTTTAATCCTGAGAATATGAATGCCTTGGTTGATGAACTAGCAGCTGAAGTAAAAAATGAAATGCCATATCATATTGCAAGATGGGGTAGTGGTTATGCTAACCTAAATAGTATGACTCGTTGGGAAAACAATCTAAGTAATTTTAAAAATATGGTTACAAGTAGATATAACTATGCTAAAAGTAGACTTAGATACGATCTTGGACTTAGCGAATCCGATTACAACAAATATTTTAGTGAGGTGTGGTAATGAATAAAAAAGAAATATTGATAATTATTGCATTATTTGCTATTACTTCACTTATTGTAGTGTTTGTTCCTGGATTAAGTAAATCATATATTAAGACTGGTAAACTATATATTAGTGAAATAATGGCTAGTAACTATAAAACTATTAAAGATAATTATGGAGATTATTCTGATTATATTGAAATATATAATGGTGGTAAAAGAGATATAAATTTATCAGGTTATCATTTATCTGATTCCGAATTTGAAACAAAAAAATGGTCTTTTCCTGAAATATATATTAAATCAGGTGAATATCTAATCATTTATGCTTCAAATAGAGATGAATGTGATTTAGAAGATAGAATTTGTCATACTAATTTCAAACTAAGTAGTAAAGGGGAAGTATTAACCTTAACAGATGATTTTGGTAATATCATTAATAAATTTACGTATCCAGAATTAGCTGGTGATATTGCCTATGGTTATGCTCATGGTAAATATATTAAATTTAAAAAGCCAACTCCTGGAAAAGAAAACTCTAGTGAAGAAGAAAAGACCAAGAATTATCATTATAAATTAGAAATAACTGAATATATGACTCATAATAAAAGAAGTGTATATGATGAATATGGTAATTATTATGATTTCGTAGAGATACATAACAAAGAAAATAAAGATATTGTCCTAGAAAATGTCTATATTACTGATGAAGAAGAAAATCTAAACAAATTTAGGATACCTAAAACTAATCTTAGTAAAGATGGCTATTTAGTTATCTACTTATCGTCTGATAAAGTATCATACGAGAATGGTATCTATGCTGATTTTGGCTTATCAGATACCGATAAAATGATTATCATATCCTATAACAATAAAAAACTAGATGAAGTAGAGGTAGTTCCTCTAAAAGATAACATCAGTTATGGAAAGGTTGGTAAAAGCTGGAAATACTTTACAACACCAACACCAGGACAACCAAATACAACAGCATCTTTTACTAGAATTGGAGGTGCTGATGAAAATACTTAAAACATTTCGTCATGAATTAAAATATATTATTTCATATGAAGATATGTTAAATCTAAAAAAAGATTTAAGTGAATTACTAAAAGTAGATAGAAGTAATGATGGATATATGATTAGAAGCCTATATTTTGATTCCATAAATGACGATGATTATTATGATAAATTAGCAGGTGAAATGAATAGAAAGAAAATAAGACTTCGTATTTATGAACCTGATCCTGAATTTGTCAAATTAGAATTAAAAGCTAAATATGACACTCATCAGTTAAAAAGATCTTTGTTAATAAGTAGAGAAGAAGCTGAAGAATTAATTAAAGGTAACTATGAAGTATTACTTATCCATAATGAAGATTTTGCTAATGAAGTTTATAGTATCCTTAAAACAGGAGTATATAAACCTAAAAGTATTATTGAATATAACCGCCTAGCTTATATCACTAATACAACAACAAGAATAACCTTTGATTTCAATATCAAGAATAGTAGAGATTATTCAAAATTCTTTGATAAAGATATTAATTATACTAATGTAACTAATAAAAAAGATGTTGTTCTAGAAGTAAAATTTGATAGATATCTAGAGCCATATATATCTAGTATATTAGCTAAATATGCAAGTAGAATGCAATCAGTAAGTAAATATGTCATGGCAAGAAACTTAGAAGGAGGAAATATATTATGAAAAAAGTTTTAGAAGCCTTAGCAGAAATGCAAGTAAAAATGCCCGTAGGAACTATTATAATGATACTATTAATTGCCTTTATCGTATCATTAATAATCTTTCTTACCTATAAAAACACTTATACAGGAGTAATGTATAATCCAAGATTCAACGTATCATTAATTATGATAACGATGATTACTACCATTGTAATGGTTGTAATTGGCAGTAACATCTCTGTCTCTTTAGGTATGGTTGGTGCCTTATCAATAATAAGATTTAGAACTGCTGTCAAGGATCCTCGCGATACCGCCTTTATCTTTTGGTGTGTCGTATCCGGACTCGCTTGTGGTACTCAAAACTACACTGTCGTTCTAATCGGATCATTATTTATCTGTCTAATCTTATTTATCTTTAAAAAGATGGCTACAAACATTACTAAGTATGTCCTAATAATCAGAGGAAAAAATGTCGATTTAAAGAAAGTAGAAAGTGTTTTAGCTGATAATTTAAATAGTTATCTATGTAAAAGTAAAAGTATCACAAGTTCTGATGTTGAATTAATATATGACATTAAATATCGTAAAAAACAAGATGATAAAGTATTAGCTTTATTATCTGGTATTAGTGGTGTAAATACTATCAATGTCGTTGCAAGTAATACTGATACAATGGGTTAATATATATATTAACTCTTTTTTTGTGATATAATTAAAAGAGGTGATAATATGCCAGCATTTAAAAGCCATATCATTATGGCTAAAGATATATCTCAAAAACTAAATAATATTGATAATACATATCTAGAAACATATTCCCTGGGTGGAGATTTAACTAAGTATTCTAAGTGTCGTAAAGACTCTCATAAAATATATCTAGATGAATTTATCTATAATATGGCAGATTATATCAAAGAACATAATCTAATAGGTAATAAAGAGATAATAAGCGTCTTATATGCTCATATATGTCATTATATGATGGATACGACTATTCATCCATTAATAAGAAAAATAACTAGATTATGCCCATATTCTAAACGTGATCATGCTAGATTAGAAGCTTATCTAGATGAATATCTATTATCTCAAAAGAAATATAAAATAACTCTTACTGCTAAAATGACTAAAGAAATAAAAGATATGTTAAATTATGTTTATGATAAAACATATCATGTTAAAAATATTTCTAACTATTATAAATTTAATTTATTTCTATATCGTATTTATAATAATTTAAAATTATATAAATTAATTAATACTAAAAAAATAATTAATAATGATATTGATATTTTAAATACTAACAAGACTATTACATATAATGGATATGATAATAATAAAACAAATGATGACTTCATATCTCTATATAAATTAAGTATCGATAGAACATTAAAGTATATAAAAGAAATAGATAAATATCTTAAAAATTGACAAACATGAACATTTGTGCTATTATATACACCCTGAAAGAGGGGTATTATGAATACTTTAAATAAAACGATTAAGAATAGTGATGGATCATATAGTACTATTAGTGCCATATCTAATGACAATATCAAACTAAATATCGGTAAAAACTATAAATTAGTAGATTATACTGGTAAGAAAAATAGTAAGTTTAAGAACTCTATTTTTGGTAGTGATATTGGTATTAAAAATAGTGGCTTTGCCAGTATGATATTAATATCTACCTTAATTGCTATAGGTACAATTGTAATAATGCTAATAAGTTTTAAAATATAAGAAGTGAATGCTTCTTTTTTTGTTATATTTTTTATATATTTATGATATAATAGCAACAGATTTGAGATGATAGTATGTTAGAGATAAAAAAAGTTACTAAAATATATGAAACAGAAGGATTTAGTCAAAAAGCATTAGATTCAGTTAGTGTTAACTTTAGAGAATGTGAATTTGCTTCCATCCTAGGACCTAGTGGTAGTGGTAAAACAACATTTTTAAATATCGTTGGTGGATTAGATCACTATACTAGTGGTGATTTAATCATCAATGAAGTTAGTACTAAGAAATTTAAAGATAGTGATTGGGATAGTTATCGTAACCATCGTATAGGTTTTGTCTTTCAAAACTATAATTTAATATCCCATCAAACAATCTTAGCTAATGTAAAATTAGCCTTAACCTTATCTGGTATATCTAAAACTGAAGCCACTGAAAGAGCTAAAAAAGCCTTAATTGATGTAGGACTTAAAGATCATATCAATAAAAGACCAAATCAATTATCTGGTGGTCAGATGCAAAGAGTAGCTATTGCTAGAGCACTAGTTAATGATCCAGATATTCTTTTAGCTGATGAACCTACCGGAGCTCTAGATTCAGAAACAAGTATTCAGATAATGGAATTACTCAAGAATATTGCCAAAAAGAAATTAGTAATTATGGTAACACATAATCCTGATTTAGCTAAAGAATATTCCACAAGAATTATTACCTTAAAAGATGGTAAAATTACCAGCGATACAAATCCATATGATGGTAAAATTAAAACAAATTTAGATAAAAAAACAATTGATAATAAATCTAAGAAAACTAGTATGTCATTCTTTACAGCCTTAGCATTATCATTTAATAACTTGATGACTAAGAAGGGAAGAACTATCTTGGTAGCTTTTGCCGGTTCAATTGGTATTATCGGTATAGCTTTGATATTAGCTGTTTCTACCGGCTTTCAAAACTATGTTGATTCCATTCAAGAAGATACCTTGACATCATATCCCTTAACCCTTATGTATGAGTCGACAGATATTACCGGAGTTCTTTTATCGATGACTAGTGGTAATGGTGAAAACGATAACAGTAATACTGTCACCGAAAGACAATATATTACATCTATGTTATCGAATATTAAAGCGAACGATTTAAAATCGTTTAAAAAATACCTTGAAGATAACTATAGTAAAGTGAAAGATGACTTATCAAGTATCAAATATTCTTATAGTATTGATCCACTTATCTATACTATAGATGCTGCTAGTAAACTAGCTAAACTTAATCCAAGTAGTTTATATACATCCGTATATGGTTCTAGTATGTTAAGTAGCTATTCCAACATGGCTTCAATATATAGCCAAATGATTGATGATATTGATACATTAAATACCCAATATGATATTTTATCAGGTAGGTGGCCTACTAAATATAATGAAATGGTTATTGTTTTATCAGAACCTAATGGTATTAGTGATTTACTTGTATATTCCCTAGGACTAAGAGATACCGAAGAATTAACTAAGATGGTAAATAGTATTATGTCAGGTGAATCGACAGGTGTAAATAATGAACCTAAAACATTTACTTATGAAGATTTAATGAATGTTAAATTAAAACTAATTATGCCGAGTGATACATATAAATATAATACTAAATATGATGTCTACGAAGATATGAGCGCTGATAACGATTATATGATGAAATTATATAATAGTGCTGAAGATATCCATATCGTAGGTATTGTCACAAGTAAACCAGGTAGTACAACTATGGCTCTAAATCCAGGAGTTGTATACACCAAAGATTTAATAGATCATATCATATCTTATTCATATGAAAGTGAAGCGGTCAAAAAACAACTAGCTAATCCCGATATTGATATATTCTCTGGTAAAAGATTTGATAGTAAAGAAAACAAATTTAATTTTGAATTTAGTGATCTCGTATCCATTGATAGTGAAAAACTAAGTAGTGCATTTAATATCAGTATTGATGAAAATAAAATGCAGAATAATATCAGTAATAAAATGGTAGATATTGCAAACAGTATTACGACAGATACAACTCCCGCTAGAACTATGTTTGATAATACCCTTAAAGATATGTTATATGGTACATTTGATGAATTTATTAAAAATCCCGAGGAAAATACTGATAGTATTGTAAATAATTATCTAGATACGAATATTGATAAATTAAATAATTTAGAAAAAGATTATGTTATTCCAGCAAGTACATTTAAAACAGTTTATAATGGCTTACTTACTGGTTTTGTAGAAGCTATAAAGTCTGCATATACAAGTATGTCTTCATCTATTCCTGAAGGTGGAGAAATACCAGAGACAATGATAAATATGATCAAAGAAGGTGCTATTAGTGCTTATCTAAGCAATACTAACATCCTAGCTGTATCAGATGAAATGTCTAAAGGTATGACTGAAGCTAAAATGAAAAGTGATATTATTTCTAAAGTAACGGAAATAGTATCCGATATTACTAGTAGTTTTTCTTCTTCATTTAGTGTTGATGAAGATAAAATAGCCTCTGCCTTTAAACTTAATTTTAGTGAAGATGAACTAGCTAGAGTAGTAAATGCCATGATGAGTAACAAAGAAACAACTGAAAAGAATAATCTAATTAGTTTAGGTTATCAAGATAAAGAAGAGCCAACCTTTATCTCATTCTATTTTAATAGTTTTGATGGAAAAGAGCATTTCTTATCATTTATTGATAAATACAATAAAAGAATGGAAAAACTTGGTAATGAAGACAAAGTAATTAACTATTCTGATACGACAGGTATTCTAATGAATTCTGTTAAAACAATTGTCAATGCCGTTAGTTATGTTTTAATTGCTTTTGTCTCAATTTCTTTAGTCGTATCTTCCATAATGATTGGTATAATTACTTATATTTCTGTATACGAAAGAACAAAAGAAATAGGCATCTTAAGAAGTATTGGAGCAAGTAAACGTAATATTTCATCAATATTTAATGCCGAAACATTTATTATAGGCCTATTATCAGGTATGTTTGGTATTGGTATATCTTATATCCTAATACCAATCATCAATGCCGTATTACATCATTATACCGGTAATATTCCACTAAGAGCTATGTTGGCGATTAATAACGCTCTTGTTTTAGTAGTCCTAAGTATCATTCTTACTTTAATAGGTGGCTTAATTCCAGCCAGAGCCGCTTCAAAACGTGATCCAGTCGAAGCACTTCGTAGCGAATAACTTGATTTAAAAAATAAATAATGTATAATTATAATAGGTGGTATAGATGAGAGTATCAGAACTAAATTATGATTTGCTTACCGATGAAGACAAACTAAATCTAATCATGAGTGGTATAACTGACCATATGGGAGCGTATGCCAAAGAAGAAGATATTTGCGAAGCAATTATCGTTTTAGGTTGTTCCCCAAGACCCCTTCATAGTAGAATCCGCAAAGCTGTTGTATTATATGAAAGTGGTTATAGTAATGCCATAATTATATCTGGTGGT
>JAEEZV010000031.1 GCA_016291995.1 Caryophanales bacterium | reverse complement strand
CCTTATTGACGAAGTAATAAATAATATTAGAAAAGATACCGGCTTAAATATTACTTTTGCCAATATTCCTTTAGATGATAAAGAAACATTTAATTTATTTGCTAAGGGTGAAACCGAAGGAATATTCCAATTCGAAGCTCCCGGTATGATTAAATTCTTAAAAGAATTAAAAGTAAATAGCTTTAATGATATCGTAGCTGCTACGTCGTTGTATCGTCCAGGACCAATGGATAGCATTCCCGAATACCTAAAAAGAAGAAGTGGTAAAGTAGCGGTAGATTACCTAGATCCTAGTTTAACTGATATCTTAAAAGAAACTTACGGTATTATTATCTATCAAGAACAAATAATGCAAATAGCAGTAAAAATGGCCGGATATACTTTAGGTGAAGCCGATAATTTGAGAAGAGCTATCTCTAAGAAAAAAGAAGAAGTTCTTATTCATGAAAAAGAAAAATTTATTTCTGGAAGTATTAAAAATGGTTACAGTAAAGAAATAGCTACAAAAATATATGATCTAATCTTAAAATTTGCTAATTATGGTTTCAATAAATCCCATGCTGTATCATATGCAATGATAGCTTATAAAATGGCCTTTCTAAAGACTCATTTCTATAGTTACTTTATGTTATCACTATTATCAAGTGCTATTAGTAATGAAAATAAAACTAGCAATTATATATCTAAATTGAGACAAAACAATGTCAAAGTATTACTTCCTGATATTAACTTATCATCACAGACATATATCATTAGTAATAAAAATATAATTTGTCCATTATCTCTAATTAGAAATGTTGGCACTAGCGTTACTAGTATTATCTTAAAAGAAAGAGAAAAGGGCAGTTATAAAAGCTTTATTGATTTTGCCAGAAGAACCGTAAATAAAGGTATAAATAGAAAAGTATTAGAATTTCTAATATTATCTGGATCATTTGATAATATGAAGTATAATCGTAGAACACTAATGAATAATCTTGATGATATTATGAATTATGCTACTTTATATGATGAAAATAGCCTCGTCGAAATTGAAGAACCATTAATAACAGAAATGGCAGAATATACGAAAGAAGAATTAGTAAATATTGAGTTTGATACCTTTGGAATATATTTATCTAATCATCCTGTCACTAAATATAAAGAATCTAATTCCTTAAGTACTCTCAATATGGAAAAATATAATAATAAATATATTGAATTAGTTCTTGAAGTAATGAATATTAAAGAAATATTTACTAAGAATAATGATGTTATGGCTTTCCTAAGAGCCAGTGATGAATATAAACAAATAGATGTAACAGTTTTTCCAGATTTATATAAAATTAACAAAAATTTAGAAAAACATGATATAATTAAAATAACCGGTAAGGTAGAAAAAAGAATGGATGACTATCAATTAATAGCTTCAAAGATAGTTAATCTAACAAGGGTGGATGTATGAAAAAGAAGTATTTTATCTATATAATATTGGTATTATTACTAACTAGTTGTAAATATACCAAATATGATGTTTCATTTTATGATGGAGAAAACCTTTTAGCTAGTACTAAAGTACTTAGTGGTGCCAAACTAGAAAATGTCGATATTCCTAAAAAAGATGGATATATCTTTGTATCTTGGCAAAAGGATGGTTATGATTATAGCTTAGAAAATCCTGTTACTGAAGATACTGTTTTAATAGCCAATTGGGTAGAGGAACCCAATGTACCTAACAATCACAAAGTAATCTTTAACTTTGGTGATTATACCAAAGATCAAACCGTCAAAGACGGTGAAAAAGTTCCTGTTCCTGAAATTGAACCATCTAAAGAAAAACATAAATTTTTAGGATGGTACGTAGGTGATTCATTATTTGATTTTGAAACACCAATTACCAAAGATATCTTAATTGTTGCTAAATTTGAAAAAAATCGTATCACGATAACATACGATTTAAATGGTGGTAGTGGAAGTACTGTTAAAACAGAAATAAATGTTGGAAGTACTCCAGATAAACCTGAAGATCCATCTAAATTTGGTTATACATTTGCTTACTGGACTATCGATGGAGAAAAGTATTATTTTGATAAAGATTTAGAAAAAGATACGACAATTAAAGCTAATTATACTGCTAAAACATATCATAAAGTAACATTTGATACGGATGGTGGCAATGTCATTCCTAGTCAAATGGTTGCTTCTGGAGATACCATCGAAGTTCTACCAGCAGCTGAAAAAGAAGGCTATATATTTAAATATTGGTCTTATAGTGATAAAGCATATGATGTAAGTACTAAGATAGATAAAGATATAACATTATTAGCTATATATGAAAAAATTGAGGTTCCTGAGCCATCACTTCCAGAACCTTCAACATCATCTGAAGAAGATTAAAAAGAATATTTAATATACTCGACAAATATTCTTTTTTATTATATAATAAAATAGGTAGTGGAGGAGATAAAAAATGAATATTATCAAAAGACATAAAGGCTTAGCTATTGTAAGTGCCTTAACTTTAGTATTATTAATTGTAATTGGAGCTATTTTTTCTAAAATGCTATTTTCATCTAAAAAAGGTGAATATGGTGATAGACTAGATGGTGTCGAAGAAATAAAAGAAAGTGCTCTTAAAGAAGTGGAGACTAGTATTAGTGAACATGACGAAGTTGAAGAAGTTAAAATTCGTACCCAAGGAAAAATCGTATATACAAATATTGTTTTTGGGGAAGGTGTATCACTTTCTAAGGCTAAAGAAATAGCTGAAAAATCATTAGAAAAATACGAAGAAGACGTAGTCGAAGTTTATGATTTTGAATTTTTGTTAAGTCAAAAAGTTAAAGAAGTTGAAAATGATGAAGGAGAAGTAGAAAGCAAAAAAGGCTTTGCAGCTGCTGGTACTAAACATCCTGAACATGATTATATTAGTTGGACTAGGAGTTAGATAATATGAAGAAAGATAACAATAAAATTAATAAATTTATTATTCTTTCTATTATTGCCTTAATATTTACAATATCTTTAGTAATATTTATCTTAAACTATACTAAAGATAGTTCAAGTTTCTCAATAATAGAAAAGAATTGGATTAATAGTCATACTAGTAACATCATTGATATTGGTGTCTACAACGACGTTCCAGTCTATGGCCAAAATGGTGATGGTGTAATATTTTCTTTCTTGGAAGAATTTACAAGTAAATATGAAATATCATTTAATAAAGTATCATATCTTGCTAAGTCAGGTAAAACAAATCAAGATGTTGCATTTAAAATTCTTGATTTTGATACAGAATTAACTGAAAATGATATTGAAATATATCGTGATTATTATGTTATCGTAGGCCTTGAAATGAATATCATCAATGATATATCTGATTTAGAAGGATCAAGCATTGGTGTCATTAAAGAAGATCTAGCTAACATTAAATATTACTTAAATGATAACGAAGAAATCGAACTTACTGAATGTGCCGATTTCGATGAAATGTTAAATTATCTAAAAGGTAAAAAACTAGATTATATTGCTATTCCAAGAAATCTATATCTAGATGAAATATTAAAGAATAAATTAAATATTACTTATCATATGAATGAGTTATATAAAAAATATATCTTAACAGTTGATAAAGATAAAACATTCAGAAGTATCATGAATAAATTTAATATGATATATGGTGAATCTAGACAAGAAGAACATTATAAAAAATACTTCTTAAATACATTCTTTAAATATAAAGAATTATCTGAAGCCGAAAGAATGAATTATAATGCTGCTTCATATGTTTTCGGATATATCAACTATATGCCATTTGAAAATACCGTTAACAAAGAATTTGTTGGTATCTTATCAAATTATTTAAGTGGCTTTGAAGATTTAGCTAATGTCGATTTTACCTTAGTTGAATATAATAATTTTGGTGAATTAAAACAAGCCCTATCACGTGGAGAAGTAGATTTAGTATTTGCTAACTTTGATTTGACAGGTATTAATGTCGATATTTTAAATACAAGTAGTCCATTTAAAGAAGAGTATGTAATTCTAAGTCAAAAACCAATGATTGTAAATTCAATAAGAAGTTTAAAAGGTAATGATATCTATACAATCACCGGTACTTACTTATATGATTATATTGCTCTAAATAGCATTAATTTAAATTCATTTGATAATACTGATAAATTACTTAGAGGTATTAATAATGATAGTATCATTGCCTTAGATAAAGATACATATGAATACTACAAAGATAATAAATTTAAAAATTACAAAGTAGTATATCAAGGTACTTTGAATGAAGACTATACTTTTGCAGTTCGCGATGTTAATAAGAATGCTACATTCTATGAACTATTTAATTATTACGTATCAAGTATTAATTATAAGAATTATAAATATGCTTATAATACTGATTATATTGTTAATTCTAAAAATGAATTTAATACGATGTTAAAATATGTTGGTATCGTTGTCGGTGGAACAATTTTAATTATCAGTATCTTATTAATAATATTTAGAATAAGAGATAATAAACGTAATTTAAATAAAGAAGATAAATTAAAATTTATTGATGTTATGACATCTCTAAAAAATAGAAACTATTTAAATTACAATATTAAAACATGGGAAGAAAATGTTATCTATCCACAATCAATTATCATTATTGATTTAAATAATATTAAATATATTAATGATAATTATGGCCATGAAGAAGGGGACGAAGTTATCAAAAAAGCTGCTAGTATCCTAATAGCTAATCAACAAGAAAACACCGATATTATGCGTACTGATGGTAACGAATTCCTAATCTATATGGTTGGATATGATGAAAAGAAAGTTATTGAATATACAAGACATCTAAGTAAAGAATTAAAAGAATTACCACATGAATTTGGGGCAACTCTTGGTTACAGTATGATTTTAGATGATGTAAAAACAATTGATGATGCCATCAATGAGGCAACATTATCAATGCGTCAAGCCAAAGAAAGATTATAAGGAGATCATTATGAAAGATAAAATTAAGGGGTATTTAAAAAAACTACTAAAAATTTTAAAAACACCGGAAATGGCTATCTTACCATCTAATATTGCTTTCAATATAATATTAGCCATTATTCCTCTTTTGACAATTGTTGTTTTAATTGCCTCTTATTTTAACATTTCAGTTGATCTAGTATCTAATTTAGTTAAAAATATTATGCCAGATCAAGTCAGTAAAATAATTATTGATGTTATCTCTGGTAAAGGATTTGACCGTAGTGTCGGTTTATTTAACGTAATAGCTTTTCTAATTGCATCTAATGGTACATATGCTGTTATCAATACATCCGATACACTATATAAAATAAAAGATAAAGATAGATTAAAAGCTAGAATTAGTTCTATAATCTTATTAATTATAATTATTATTCTATTTGTCTTTATGTTAATAGTTCCAATATTTGGTGAAAATATCATCAATCTAATGACAAATGCCGAAATCTTGAGCGGATACTCTGATAATATTAGTATTATATTTAATATTATTAAATGGCCAATAACGGTATTAATTATCTATCTAAATATTAAATTGTTATATACAGTTGCTCCATCTAAAAATATTAGAAGTGAAGAAACAACCTATGGTGCTATCTTTACAACATTTGGCTGGATTATTTTGACAATGATTTTCAAAGCATACTTAAATCATTTTGCTAGATATGATATTATCTATGGAAATTTAGCATCCATCATCATTATGATGGTATGGGTATATTTCTTATCATTTATCTTTGTTTTTGGAATGGCTATCAATGTCTCAAGAAAAGAAGAAGAAGAGTTGATATTGGAACAGAATCAAAAGATCTTAGAGGAATTAGAAAAGAAAGAAAAAAAGAAGAAGAAAAAGAAAGAAGATATAAAAAAATAATTATATCTTCTTTTAAAATATCAAAAAATATTATATAATTATGATTGAGGTGATAATATGAATAAAAAAGGATTTACTTTAATTGAACTAATTGTGACAATTTTATTATTAGCTATAATTGCAGGTATTGGTACATACTCTGTAATAAATATCATTAATAGTACTAAACTTACTAACTATAATTTACTTCTAAAAAATGTTAAAACCGGAGCAGAAACATTCTATAACGAGTGTATGTATGGCAACAATTCAGTTATTGAAGGTGCAGTTAGTACCGATCCTGATGTTGTAAGCTGTAATGAAGTAACTCTAGGAGCCTTAGTTAAATACGGCTTCGTAACAGGCAATAGCAAGAAAGATGATGCCAAATACAAACTAGTTAATCCAAGTAACAATGATGATCTTACAGTATGTAAAATAGTCATTAGTACGGATGACAATGGTTTTAATATTACTAATAATGGTGGTGGAACTAATTGCCCAACTACCTATGAAGAAGTTAAGACTTTCGGAGAAATTCCAGGCAATGGCAGTGCTAATCCAGGTAATGGTGGTGGAAACACTATGAACGCAAATAGCAGTGCTAATACATCAAAAATTAATTCTGCAACATCAAGTGGTACTAATGCCGGTAGATCAGGAATAGTTGGTCAAACTTCTAAAGATAGCAGTAAAATAGCAGGCAATGCTAGTACTATTGTAGGTGCTTCATCTGAGCCAGATGTCATTACTGATCCTAAACCATCAAAGCCATCATTAGTAACAGAATAGGTGACAATATGATTGGAAATGATTGGGACGAAGTTTTAAAAGAAGAATATGAAAAGGATTATTTTTTAAATATTAAAGAAAAAGTAAGAAAAGAATATAAAACTAAGACCATCTTCCCACCAGCAAATAGAGTGTTTTATGCCCTAAGATTGACACCATATAAAGATACAAGAGTAGTAATCATAGGCCAAGATCCTTATCATGGTATAGGTGAAGCAAATGGCCTATGTTTTTCAGTTAATCATGGTATTAAAATGCCTCCATCACTTCATAATATCTATAAAGAATTATACGATGATGTAGGTATTAAAAGAGAGGATACTGATTTAACTGATTGGGCTAAATCCGGAGTATTACTTTTAAATAGTGTTTTAACTGTTGAAAAAGATAAACCGGCTAGCCATAAATTTATTGGTTGGGAAGAATTTACCGATAGTATTATTAAAAAATTAAATGAAAAAGATGAACCGGTTGTATTCATTTTATGGGGTAATTTTGCTAAAAGTAAAAGCAAATATATTACTAATCCCCATCATTTAATTATCTCATCTCCTCATCCAAGTCCATTTTCTGTATATAGTGGTTTCTTTGGTAGTAAACCATTTTCTAAAACAAATAAATTTTTAAAAGCCAATGGCTTAAAAGAAATAGAGTGGTAGTATGTTAGGTGCTTATATTCACATTCCTTTTTGTAAAAAAATATGTAATTATTGTGATTTCTGTAAAATGTTATATTTTCCTAAATATATAGATAAATATTTAGATGAATTAGCTAAAGAAATAGTGGATAGATATAAAGGTGAAGAATTAGATTCTATTTATATTGGTGGAGGAACACCAAGTAGTTTATCTACTGAAGAACTAGATAAATTATTGAGTATTATATCTATTCTAAAACTAAAAGATAAATATGAATATACCATCGAATGTAATATTGAAGATATAACTATTGATAAAATAAATTTATTTATGAGTTATGGTATCAATAGAATTAGTTTTGGAGTACAATCATTTGATGATAATAATGCTAAAAAAATGGGTAGAGAACATAATGAAGATATGGTCTTCGATAATATCTATCTAACTAAGAAATACTTTAATAATATCAATATTGATTTAATATATGGTGTCAATGAAAATATTGATGTCGTAAAAAATGATATTAGAAAGTTTCTTGAATTAGATATTCCTCATATCTCATGCTATTCCTTGATATTGGAAGAGCATACCATCTTTTATATCAATAAATTTAAAAGTATTAATGAAGATATTGATAGTGAAATGTATTCTTATATTTCTCAAACATTGGTATCTCATGGATATAATCATTATGAAATAAGCAATTATGCCCGTCCTGGATATGAAAGCATCCATAACAAAAACTATTGGTTAAATGGTAACTATTATGGTTTTGGATTAGGAGCTGTTAGTTATTTAGATAATTACCGTATTAGTAATACTAAAAATATGACTAAATATCTAAAAGGTGAGTATCAATCTAAGAAAGATTATGAAGATGTTAAAACCAGAAAAGAAACTGATCTAATGTTAGGTCTTAGATTATCTGAAGGTATTGATATCGATACATTTAATAATAAATATCATACTAGTTTATTAGAAAAAGATGCTATTAGAGAATTAATTGATGATAATTATCTAGAAGTCGTAGATAATCATTTAAGATGTAATGATAAATATCTTTATACCGAAAATAGTATCTTAACTAGAATTATTGATAGTGATTTATAGTCTTATGTTTTTCATAAGACTTTTTCTGTACAAAAAACATTTAAAGACTTTTCAATCAACATCTCCCGTGTTATAATTATGATGGAAGGTATGGTTAAAAATATGAAAAAATTTGATTTTGTAAAATTTATTTTAAGTAAGAAATTTATTTTACCAGTTATATATATCATTATTGGTATTATCCTTTATACAGTAATTAAAGCTCTTATTAACAAAATAACTAAAACAAAGTATGTTGATAAAAGGAAGATAACAATTATTTCTTTAATTAAAAAGATAATTAAATATCTAGTAGTAATATTTGTTATTTTAGCTATTTTAAATGTCTATGGTGTAAATACTAATGGTATATTTGCATCTATTGGTGTAGCATCAGTAATTATTGGTCTTGCTATCCAAGATATTGTTTCAGACTTTTTAGCAGGTATATTTATTCTTTTTGATGATAAATACACTATTGGTGAAATAGTTACTATTGATGGCTTTAAAGGTGAAGTAATTGGTTTTGGTCTTATGAGTACTAAAATAAAAGCTGCTAGTGGTGAAGTATTAATTCTAAATAATTCATCATTCAGAAGTGTTATAAACCATAGTAGAAATAATACTAGTTTGTATATTAATATCGACGTCGCATATGATACCAATATTGATGACTTAGAAAAAGCTCTTAATGAAATGAAAGAAGAAGTCGAAGCTATCGATGGATATGTCGATAATTATAAATTATTAGGTATTCAAGAATTTGCTACAAGTAGTATTAAATATATGGTTGTCTTAAATTGTAAATATAATCTTCAATATCAAGTTAAAAGAGATTTTAATAAAGTATTAAAGAAATATTTAGATAAGTATAAAATTGAAATACCATATACCAAAATTGATGTTAATATTAGAGGCAAACATGAATAAAATTAAATATTTTACAAAAGAAATAGAATATATTAAAGATAAAGATAAACAAGAAGATATCAAGTATTTAATTAATTTACTTCCCGATTATTTCTTTACTATTCCAGCTGCCAGTTCTTTAAAATATCATCCTAAATTTGCTAATACCAAAAATGGTTTAGTAAAACATACAAAGGTAGCGGTAAGAATAGCTTATGATATGTTTGAGACAGTAAATTATAGTGATACCGATAAAGATCTAATCATTATGGCATTGATTATGCATGATGGACTTAAAAAGGGGAATCCTGAAGAAGAATATACAAGATTTGATCATCCATTATTAGTTTCTAAAATGATTATGTCACATGTAAAAGAATTAAAAACTAATGTTGATGATATAAGAAAAATGTGTATTATGATAGAAAGTCACATGGGAAAATGGAATACTAGTAAATATAGTAAAATAGAATTACCAATTCCTAAAGATGAACTAGCTAAGTTTGTCCATAGATGTGATTATCTAGCAAGCAGAAACTATTTAGATGTTAAGTTTAATAAATTAGATATCATCTAATTTGTTATAAAGGAGTACCTATGAAAGATTTAAAAATTATTGTACCACCAAACTTTACTTCCTTTGGCGATAAAGTTAATGGTCATATTCAAAGAATGAGAGGGACAGACAAAAACTATCTTGTCGATACTGATTTTGTCAGATTTAACAATGGAGAAGGGAAAGTACTTGTCAAAGAAACATTAAGAGATTCAGATTTATATATCATGACAGATGTTACTAACTATGGCATTACATATCAAGCTTATGGTTATCCTCATCATATGATGCCAGATGAACATTTTACCGATATTAAAAGAATCTTGAGTGCTGAATGTGGACATGCTCATAAAAGAACCTTAATTATGCCTTATCTCTATGAATCAAGACAAGATAAAAAAGAAGATCGTGAGTCACTTGATTGTGCTAATGCCCTAGATGAACTAGAAAGAATGGGTGTAAATGAATTCATAACTTGCGATGTTCACAATAAAGCTATTATGAATGCTGTTCCCAATAGACCATTTGAAAATGTATATTTAAGTGATGCCTTAATGTGGGACATGCTATGTCATGAGAGAATCTGTGACTTTAGCAAAATAGTCTGTGTATCCACTGATGAAGGTGGTATGAAAAGAGCTAAATTCTTTTCTGGATTAATTGGCAATGCTGAACTAGGTTCCTTCTACAAACAAAAAGATTATACCAAAGTAATAGATGGTAAAAATCCCATTATCGATCATCGTTTTTTAGGCCCTGATATGCAGGGTAAATATGCCATTGTCGTAGATGATATGATTGCTTCAGGATCTTCTATCTTAGATACAGCTAAATCATTAAAAAAATTAGGTGCTGAAAAAATATATTTAATTGTTACATTTGCCTTATTTACTAGTGGTATTGATAAATTTGATGAATACTATCAAAATGGCATGTTTAATAAAGTATATGCCTCAAACTTATGTTATGTTCCAGAAGAATATCTAAGTAAACCATGGTTTAAATCAGTAGATTGTTCTTATCGCTTAGCTAACATCATAAATGAACTTAATTATGGCCATTCGATTGGTGAACTAATAAGTTGTAGAACAGAAACTGCTGTTAAAATAAAGAAATTGAGGAAGAAAAATGAAAGTTATAAATAATAAAGGATTTACATTAATTGAACTATTAGCAGTTGTCGTAATATTATTAGCTATTTCCGTTATTGCTGTATCTAGTATTTCATCAGCAATTGAAAGAAATAAAGCTAAACAAAATGCTACCAAAATGGAAGTAATAATTAGTCATGCAAGACTATATTATGAAGATCATAGAAATACACTAGAACCTAGTGGTTGTATTCAAATAGTAGCTCTAGACCTTAATGATAGTGAGAGACTTGATGCCGATGGTGAACCATTTGATGGATACATTAAATATACCAATGGTAGTGATTTTAAATATTCCGAAACTTGCTCATAGGAAGGTGATATTATGAATAAAAGAGGGTTTATGATGGCTGAATTAGTAGTTGTATCATCTATCGTAATGGTGACATTAGCAGCCCTATATATTAGTTATAGCCAACTATTTACAAAGTATTATACGAGAATTGATTACTACGATCCAGATACATTATATGAATTAGCTTACTGTAGAGATGTTTTAATTGATAGTGAAAAATTAAATGGCCTACTAACAACTACCACATCATCTAAAAATCTCAAAGCAGATCTTACAGAAGCTGGTTATGACATTCCAGACGAAATATACTTGGTCCATAATAATAAAAACAATATATCCAGTACCGTAATAACCGGAAATATCCATAATACATTTAAAGATTATTTAGAATATCTTCAAAACTCTGTCGATTTAACAAAAAGCAATTACGTTATGATAATGGAAAGATGTATCACCGAAGATGATTGTAAGTATGGTTATTTGGAGGTGTATGATGGATTGGAGTGATCGAAGAGGGTACTTATTAGTAGAAATAGTCTTAGCTTCTGTCATTGCTTTTGGCATAGCCTATTTCATCATTACTATGACTATTGATGTTAAAAATAAAAACGAAGATTTAATCGTCGAAACAACCGTAAATACCGATAAAACAATTATTATGAATAAATTGATGAAACTAGCCAAAGAAGAAAAAGAGAATTTTGATTGTGCTAAATTATCTGCTAATAATCAATCATTAAAATATGATACCGAAACAGTTGATTTTGTTTCTACATATGCTACTGTTGGTGATATCAGTTGCACAAATACTGATGGTAATATCAAGGTAGAAATTCCTCTTGAAGTAAAACAAATGGGTGATGTTAGTTTTACCGTTAATTTTAAATATCGATATTAAAAAAAGAAGACATTGTCTTCTTTTTAATTTGTAAATCTTAAACTCTCATTAGACACATTAAATATTATTCCTAAAAGTAACATATATGAAAGAAGTGATGATCCCCCATAAGATATAAAAGGAAGAGTTATTCCCATGATAGGTACAAGTCCAATAGTCATTGCAATATTATACATTTGCTGAAATATTAGTACTCCAATTATTCCTCCAATAGCATACTTATCGGTATAATCATCTGTTTTATGTGCATATCCAATAAGCGTTAAATCAAAGAATAGTATTATGAATATTAACATTATTCCTCCGATAAAACCAGTATTAGATGCATAAACTGCAAAGATAAAATCTGTTTGCATCTCCGGAAAATATATTGGTGTATTATTTATACCATGCCCAATTGTTCCCGATGATCCAATTGCGATAAGTGAATTTTCTAACTGCATTCCCGATGAATTAACAAAATTTGTAATCCTATCCATTCGGTAAAAGAAAGATGTTCCAAATATATCGATAAATAAATCTTGTTTAAAATAATATATATAAAAGAATAATCCTAAAAAAGTAATAAGAATAATCCCTGTTAGAATAAACCATCTCTTTCTAAGACCACTTACAAATAACATCACAGCCGTAATAATTACATACATTATTACAGCACCCGTATCTGGCTCTATAAATGTTAAAATAGATGGTATAAGTAAAACTACCAATACTTTTAAGATAAATTTTAATTCATCTATCATATCTGGATTACTATTCTCTTCATTAAAATCATTAATCATTCTAGATAGAGTAAGTATTAAAAATATCTTCATAAATTCACTCGGTTGAAATGTTCCTATTAAAGGTATCTTAAACCAACAAGTAGCATTGTTTATTGTTACTCCAAAGAATAATACTAATATCAATGATATAACCCCAATAATATAAAAAATATAAGCATTATTATAAAAGAACTTATTTCCATATATCATCGATGAAAAAGCTAATATGAGTCCAATAACATACCATACAATTTGTTTAATCCACAAATTAGCGTATTCTATACTGAGTAGTCTTCTTGTTGAATATATTGATACAATACTGATAATGAAAAATAAAACTATCGGAATAATTACATTAGCTTCAACTTTATATTTTGAAATATTTTTCAAGTTATCACGTCCTTAATTATATTTTAGCACATCTAAGAGGTTTATTATACTATTAAATAAATAATAACATATATTATATTGGAGGAGCTTATGAATAAAAAACCAGAGATGTATCAAAATAGAGTAGTCAAAGAATTTCATAATAACAAAGAAATATATACTTCTTATGAAACTAATAATACGAGTACCCAAGATATTAGAAATAAAATATATGATATTATTAATTCTAATACTTTCATATATACTACTAAAGTAAATATCATTATCGGTAATGATATTATAACTCGTAAAATTATTGGCATTAAAGGAGATAATTTAATTACTATCGATAATGAATATATACCTCTTTCTAAAATAAAAGATATTTATAAATAAAATAAAGTTCTTTGAACTTTATTTCTTTTTTATATTTATTCCTATCATCCCACCAATAACACTAACTAATATGATAACAAGATATACGATGAATGTTTTATAAGTAAAAGTAAATTTAAATATTAATTTAATTATTGTTACAAGTAAGATAAATAATAATGAAAATTTTATTCCTTCAAGATAAGCTTTTTCTTTACTACTTTTACCAAGGATAATACTCGCTATAAAGATACTTATGATTGGGATAATAGTTTTTATAATTGTCGTAGGAATATTTACAAAATAATTAATAATCGTAGTTATAAAAGTCATAACTATAATAAAAACTATTAAATATAAATAACTTTTTATATATGTCTTAAACATCATATCACCTAGTAATATTTATGAATTTGTATATTTAATTATTACTTAGAACATAATAATATTGGTGAATATATGGAATATATCAAAATTATTTTTAGAACTAGTTTCTTTTATATATTTATTATCCTAATATATAGAATAATGGGTAAAAGAGAAGTAGGAAAGTTAGGTATTGTCGATTTAATTGTCTCCATACTAATTGCTGATCTAGTTACTATTTCAGTGGAAGATACCACCAAGTCTATTCTTTCATCCGTTATTCCTATCGTATGTTTAGTAATATTTGAATTAGCTTTATCCTATGGCAGTTTAAAAAGTGATAAATTAAGAAGCCTTTTAGAGGGGAGCCCTAGTATTATCATTAAAAATGGTAAAATAAACTATAATGAAATGATAAAACAAAAATATAATTTAGATGATTTACTCACTCAGTTAAGAGAAAAAGAGTGTCGTAGTATCGAAGAAATTGAATATGCTATTTTAGAAAGTAATGGAAAACTATCCATATTTAAAAATATAAATCAAAAAACACCATTCCCATTACCTTTAATTTTAGATGGTAAAATAAAAAAAGATACCCTAACATATCTTAATAAAAGTGAAGAATTTGTATTGGGTATCTTAAAAAGTAAGAATCTATTATTAAAAGATATCTTTTATGCTTTTTACAAAGATAATAGTTTATTCATAATTAAATATCAGGATCTAAAATAAAACTACCATAAGGTAGTTTTATTTAGTTTTAACATCCATAATTACTGGTAAAATAATTGGAACTCTTCCAGTCTTTTCTGATAACATCGGTACAAGTTCATTAATAAGTTCATTCTTAATATCATTAAAATTAACATTTCTTTGTTTTAACTTGTTATTTATAACTGTTTCACAAAAATGTTCAATCTCTTTTATTAAAGCTAATGATTCATTGACAAGAATATATCCCCTTGTACTTACCGTAGGACTAGATAATAATTTTTTCTTTTTTGAATCAATATTTAGAATGATTGCTAAAATACCATTATTAGCCATTAATGTCCTATCCTTTAAGACAATATTGGATACATCTCCAATTCTAGATCCATCGACATAGATATCTTCTGCATGGACATGTCCTTGTTTTTTAATACCAGTCTTACTAATATTTAAAACATCACCATTACTTAATATAAAAGTATTTTGTTTTGGTATATTACAAAGATTAGCAATATCCGTATGAGTCTTTAACATACGATATTCTCCATGATATGGAGCAAAATATTCTGGATTAAATAATCTAATCATTAATTTTAATTCTTCCTGATTAGCATGTCCTGAAGAGTGAATACCAACACCATCACTATTCGTATATACTTTTACTCCCTTTAAATATAATTTATTAATCGTATTGGCCACAGATAATGAATTACCTGGAATAGGTGATGATGAAAAGATAACTACATCATTAGGAATTAATTTAATCTGTCTATGTGTACCTGCTGCAATTCTAGATAGAGCAGCAAGTGGTTCTCCCTGACTACCAGTACATAGTAAACATACTTGATTAGGATTTAAATTATTTGCTTCTTCAGCAGAAATAATAATATTTTTATCCTTAATATAACCACATTTAATAGCTATATCGATAGCAGTATCCATACTTCTTCCAAATAATGCCACTTTTCTTTTATTTTCTCTACATGTTTCAATAATATGTTTTAATCTATAAATATTTGATGCAAAAGTTGCTAAAACAATTCTACTATCTTTATGATTTTTAAATATTTCACCTAAGTTTTCATCGACAGTTGCTTCAGATAAAGATATTCCTGGTTGTAAAGCATTTGTTGAATCACTCATTAATAATCTAACTCCACGTTTACCAATTTCAGCCATCTTTCCAATATTAGCCATTGGTCCTACCGGGGTAAAATCAAATTTAAAATCTCCTGTCATTACAATAGTTCCATTAGGTGATGTAATACTAATTCCATGAGAATCTGGAATAGAGTGTGTTGTTCTAAAAAATTCAATATTAAAATATTTGGTTTTAAGATGCGTATCTTCTGTATACGTATATAAATTTTTATAACGAATATTTCTTTCTTCTAATTTCTTTTCAATTAATTCTTTGGCCTGTTGAGGAGCATATATTTTAGGAATGTTAACTAAATTTAGTAAGAAAGGTATTCCTCCAATATGGTCCTCATGACCGTGTGTAATAAGTAAATATTTAATTTTACTTTCATTTTCCTTTAAATAAGTAAAATCTGGTATGACATAATCGATACCTAGTAAATCATCATCAGGAAACATTACTCCTGCATCGACGATAATTATTTCATCATTGTGACGCACACAATAACAGTTCTTACCAACTTCGCCAAGACCGCCAAGGGCAAAAACTTGCGTATTATTTTTCATTTTTCCTCCTTCTTTATTTCTTTTAAACCGTTAAAAAATTTTAAATATTAAAAAAACAAGAATCAAACACCATTACATTATAGCATATTTTCCATATTTATGCAAAGATTAAGTATTTTAAACTTTAATATGGTAAAAATATAAATAGTGCGATATAATTATGGTAGGTGTAGTATGAGAAGTAGAAGAAAAAGATTAAAAATTAAAAATATTTTATTATTACTAGCAATATTACTAGTGATAGCTATTATTATCTTTCTTTTAACAAGAGAGAAAAAAGTATATATGACTAATGTCACAAATATGAATATTGATAGTGTAAAAGAAGAACTAAATAAGTATAACTTAGATATTTCAGTAAAATATGAATATGATGATAATATAGAAAAAGGTAACATTGTTAGTCAGAGTATTCCCGAAGAGACCGAGATAAAAGAGGGCGATAAACTATCATTAGTCGTATCTCGTGGTAAACTTGATTTAAAGAAATTAAAAGAAGATGGCATAAACGAACTAGGAAAAGTTCCTGTTATGATGTACCATGGTATCGTCGATAAAAAGAGTAGTGAAACAGCCTATACTGGCGGTAATGTCGATAGAGATGGCTATAACAGAACTACGGAAGCATTTAGAAAAGATTTAGATTTCTATTACGAAAATGGTTACAGAATGATAAAACTAACTGATTATATTAATGGTAATATTGATGTTCCATATGGTAAAAGTCCTATCGTTTTAACATTTGATGATGGAAATGTCAACAATATCAAAGTAACTGGATTAGATGATTCCGGTAATATTATTATCGATAAAAATAGTGCCGTAGGTATTTTGGAAGAATATAAAAAGAAATATCCAGATTTTGGTGTAACAGCTATATTCTTTATTCATAGTGGTTTATTCCAGCAACCTGAATACGACGAAAAAATCATGAAATGGTTGGTAGCTAATGGTTATGAAATAGGTAATCATACCTTAGGACATAATAATCTAAATAATACATCAACCTCTGAAACTCAAAAAGTCGTCGGAGGAATGTATCAGAAGTTAGAAAGTATTCTTGGAGATAAATATGCCAAAATAATTGCTCTACCTTATGGCAATCCAACAAGTAATAAACATGCTAATTATCCATATGTCGTAAGTGGTGAATACGATGGCTTTAAATATGAAACATTGGGAGCTCTTCGTGTCGGTTGGGAACCAGAAGTAAGTTCATATAATAAAGATTTTAATCCATTATACATTAAGAGATGCCGTGCCTACGATAACAATGGTAAAGAATTTGATATTGAAATGGTCTTTAGAATGCTAAAGAATACAAGATATGTATCAGATGGTGAAGTAGATAGAATTGTCACATCTCTATCTAATAAAAATCTAATGAATCCAGATATAAAAAAGGAGATTGTTTATTATGAATAATAAAGGTTTTGCTATAACAACTATTTTATATGGACTTATGCTACTTTTCTCTATGCTTTTAATATCTTTACTTAGTGTATTGTCAATATACCGTAACAATCTAGAAAAATTAATGGATTCCGCAAATGGAACGAGAGATATTTTGACAATGAAAGTAAAACAGGCTGAAGAGGAAACTGAAATTACTGAAAGAGGATTATATTGTATTATAATGGACGGACATTGCGGATACTATAAAGGAACGGGACATTAGCTCTGTTCTTTTTCTTTACAACAAGATAAATATTTGATAAAATTATTAAGCGAGTGAGGTATATTATGAAAGTGAAATATAAATTAATCCATAAAGATAAAGATAGTAATGCTAGATATGGTACCTTAACCACCAATTATGGTGAATATGAAACACCTATGTTTATGCCTGTTGGTACCCAAGCTACCGTAAAAACATTAGATTATAAAGAAATAAAGGATATCAAAGCCGGTATTATCCTTGCTAACACATATCATCTATGGCTTCGCCCTGGTGAAGATATCGTTGCAAAAGCCGGAGGTCTTCATAAATTTATGAATTATGATGGACCAATCTTAACTGACTGCGGTGGATTCCAAGTATTCTCTTTAGCTAAACCTAAAAATATTAGCGAAGAAGGGGTAACCTTTAAAAGTCATTTAAATGGTGAAAAACTATTGTTAACTCCCGAAAAAAGTATTGAAATTCAAAATAAATTAGATAGTGATATCGCCATGAGCTTTGATGAATGTATTCCATATCCAGCAACATATGAATATTGCAAAAATAGCGTTGAAAGAACTCTTAGATGGGCACTACGAGGTAAAAAAGTATTTAATAATCCAAGACAAAGTTTATTTGGTATAGTCCAAGGTGGAGAATATCAAGATCTAAGAGAACATAGTGCTAAAGAAACTGTTAAAATGGATTTTGATGGTTATGCCATCGGTGGTACTTCTGTTGGTGAAGATAAAGATACCATGTATCGTATGATTGATTATTCAATCAAATATTTACCTGAAGATAAAGCTAGATACCTAATGGGTGTAGGGGATCCATACGATTTATTCGAAGGAGTTGAACGCGGTGTAGATATGTTCGATTGTGTTCATCCAACAAGACTTGCTAGACATGGTCATGCTTTTACTAAATATGGTAAAATCAATATGAAGAATAACAAGTATAAAGAAGATTTTACTCCTGTAGATGATACTTGTGATTGTGAATGTTGTAAACATTATACTAAAGCTTATATTCGTCATCTCTTAATTGCTGAAGAAACATTAGGACAAAGACTATTATCTATTCATAATTTAAGATTCTTAATTAGAATTATGGAAGGTATCAGAGAAAGCATTAAAGAAGATAGATTCTTAGAATATAAAAAAGAATTTATGAATAATTATAAAAAGTAAACTCATTTATAGTTTACTTTTTTTAATATTTTTTGTACAATTTTAACGAGGACTGATATTATGAATATGGATAAAATAAGAAATTTCTGTATTATTGCACATATTGATCATGGTAAAAGTACTCTTGCCGATAGAATTCTAGAATATACTGGTGCTATCGATAAAAGAGAAATGAAAGATCAAATCCTAGATAATATGGAATTAGAAAGAGAACGTGGCATAACTATTAAACTAAATGCTGTTAGACTTCATTATAAAGATTATATATTAAATTTAATAGATACACCAGGTCATGTCGATTTTACTTATGAAGTAAGTAGAAGTATGGCTGCTTGTGAAGGTGCCATATTAGTCGTAGATGCTGCTCAAGGAATCGAAGCCCAAACACTATCTAATATTTATTTAGCTCTTGAAAACAATCTTGAAATAATACCAGTCATAAATAAAATAGATTTACCTAGTGCTGATATCCCTAAAAGAATTCATGAACTTAATACTATGTTTGGCTTTAAAGAAGAAGAGATTCTTTTGACATCAGCCAAAACAGGCGTAGGTATCCCTGAACTTGTCGATGCAGTTATAAAGAGAATACCAGCTCCTAAAAATATTTATAATGATAATAAACTTAGATGCTTGATATTCGATAGTTATTTTGATTCATACCGTGGAGTTGTTTCCCTAATCAGAGTAATGAGCGGAACTGTTACTAATAAAGATATTGTCAAAATGTATACAACAAATGATAGTTATGAAGTAACTGAACTAGGTTATAATACTCCAAAAGAAGAAAAAGTAACTGAACTATATCCTGGTGAAGTAGGTTTCTTATGTGCCAGTATCAAATCAATTGATAGTGTCAGAGTAGGCGATACAATTACTAAAGCTAATGATCCGTGTACTGATGCCTTACCAGGATATAAAACATTAAAACCAATGGTCTTTTGTGGAATATATCCAATCGATAGTAAAAAGTATCCTAACTTACGTGAAGCGTTAGAAAAATTAAAACTATCTGATGCCTCATTATCTTTTGAACCAGAAACATCTAGCACATTAGGATTTGGTTTTAGAATAGGTTTCCTAGGACTCCTTCACTTAGATATAATTACTGAAAGAATTGAAAGAGAATTCGCTATCGATATTATTGCTACAGCTCCATCCGTTGTCTATGAAATAACTAAAACAGATGGTAGTATCGTATCTGTAGATAATCCTAGTGAGTTTCCTCCCAAAGTAACTATTTCTAAAATAGAAGAGCCATATATTAGAACAAATATCTATGTTCCTAATGAATACATTGGTTCTATCATGGAGTTATGCCAAGAAAAAAGAGGAACCTTTATCAATACCGAATATATCGATAATACTAGAGTTAATGTCCATTACGAAATACCTTTATCTGAAATAGTATATGATTTCTTTGATAGACTTAAAAGTTATACCAAAGGATATGCTTCATTTGACTATGAAATAATAGGGTATAAAGAAAGTGATTTAGTTAAAATGGATATCATGTTAAATGGTGATGTTGTCGATGCCTTATCCGTAATTGTTCATAAAGATTTTGCCTATAAAAGAGGCAGAGTTATCGTTGATAATTTAAAAGAAATAATTCCAAGACAACTATTTGAAGTACCAGTTCAAGCAGTTATTGGTAGTAAAGTAATAGCTAGAAGTGATATTAAAGCTATGCGAAAAGATGTCCTTGCTAAATGTTATGGTGGAGATATTACTAGAAAGAGAAAACTCTTAGAAAAACAAAAAGAAGGTAAGAAAAAAATGAAAACTATTGGTAAAGTAGATATTCCTAAAGAAGCCTTCTTATCTATCTTAAAAGCAACCGATATCAAAAAAGATAATTAATTGGTGATCTTCACCAATTTTTTATTACTTGTATTTATTATAAAAATTATATATAATATATTTAGATAGGAGAATCCAATATGATACAGACTCAAACAATAGACATTAGTCATGTTAAGACCATCTTAGAAAATTGTCCTAACTATGATAAGATTATTCATTATGAATATCCTTATGGCGATATGTTGTCTAAAAAACTAATTGATTGGTATCGTGATCTAATCTTTTCTGCAAATGCCAGTAACGAAAGAGAACTTATGCTAATTAAAGCTCTAGATAGAAGTTTGTATTTATATATTAGAGATAACAAATATCGTAGAGGACTAAGAACAGTTATTACCGAAGAAGAATTAAGACTCGATAATAGAGAACTAATTAAAGATGTTATAAAAAGACTAATGGAATATACCAGTAGTTATGAAAAGAAAGAAGTAAGAGAAGTAAGCGTATCAAAATGGCTATGATACGCTTTTTTATAGCAATTTAGATATATATATGATATAATTAAAGATAGATAATAACTATCGGAGGAGCACTATGAATAGAAAAAATATATTAATATTATTTTTACTTATATTTATACCAAATATAGTTTTTGCTGAGAGAGTAACTGGTGAATATGGTACATATGAAAACGCTCAAAAAATAGCTAAAGAGGTAATGCAATCGTATTATATG